>JAYVVD010000280.1:0-4663 GCA_043787295.1 Ferruginibacter sp.
GTATGCAATAGATGGGTGTAAGAATAAAAATGCACATGCTACATTTGATTGGTATTGCTGCGATGTGGTCGGCAATGTATCCTATCTGGCAGAGAGAGAGGATAGAAACTTCTGTTTTTTACGGTTTAATACATTCAACAATTTTGAATCTTCCGACGAAAGTATTTGCAACGAAGTAAGAATGTGGTTAAATTCTTTATTAAACGAGGCTATTGGTTTTAGCGGAAAGGGCAGCAAATACCGCAATATATATCTAGGCAATCTTAGGCACAACATTGAATTGCTATCTGATAACACCTAAAAGTCAGTACGTTTTTCGGCAATGTTAGTAACGATACCAAGTAAAATTAAAACCTAAAAAAATTTTACTTATTTAAAAAAACCCACCGCCACATAAATTGCAAACATGCTCCAGTGCAGCAGTTGGGGCACAATTTTTTTCTGTGGGTAAAAGAATGCAGCAGCAATGATTGGAGATACTGGTGCCGTTAGTAAGATCCAATAAGTAAAATTGAGTCCCGTATTTACAAAAGGAACAAACACTGCTACGGTTAAATATAAAAAAAGTAACTGCCAGCTTTTACGGGTTTGTACCACCTGGCGGCGCATGTTTATATTTATAAAAAAAATGCCAATAGCTGTGGCAACCGCTACTAATACCAATGCTGCATAAGCCCAGCTATTTCCAAAAAAATGCGGGTAAGAAAGATGAAAACCGGGAAAATGAAAACCAGATATATTATTGGTTAGATACAGATAAGAAGCAAATATATAAACCGGTGTTATAATGCCTACCAAACCCATGAGCCACTCCTGCAAATGAAAAGGCCTTGCAATAGTAATACCTACCATTATCAGCAACAAAAAAGTAAGCGACGGGAAATATATAAATGCTGCGCAACCTGTTACCAAACCAATATTAAAAATAGTTGCTTTTGGGCTGGGATTGTTATACAACGTACATAGTTTACCCCATATCCATATTAAAAGTGTATTAACAATGAGCGGTGCGGAAAGGCTGAACCATTCGCTAAAAAGCGAGGTTACCAACAGGTAACTCATACCGCTTAAATAATTGGCTTGCCGGTGCAATTTTAAATTTCCCGCAATTTTATTAATGCTTATGGCCTGTATAAAAAGTAATATAAAAGTAAAAATGCTATATATAGAGGGTAATCCTTTAGCGATAGGTTGCAGCAACTGCAAAATATTTTGATAAAAAATCCCATCCATTACCTGCAACTGTGGTGCGCTGTAATGTAATAACATGGGCAGTTTCACCAAAATGGCATAGCCAAATAATAAGGCGTTTCCTGAAGAGTTATTGGCTTTAAAAATGCCTGTCACAATATTTGTTTATTTGCTTTTGACTGCAAACTTAAAAATCAATTTTTGCAAAAGCAATATTGTTTCTCACAATGCATGGCACAATCATTTGCCTTGCTCCTGTTTGGCGAGATAATCTTGGCATAAAATTGTAACCGGCTTCTCTACCTTTTAAAGTTGGGTTACGCACAATGGAGCCATCAGGCTGCAAGGCATAATTGCTTAATATCTGCCGGTTGTTATCCTTCTGCAAAAACAAAAAATAAATCTCTCCCCCCGCGTTCATATTTATAAATGAAAGAAAATTATCGTTTTCAATATCGCTGGTGGTTTTATTAATAACACTGTTCCATCCCAATTTAAGGTTAGAAGAAAAACTGAAATTTATAATATCGTTGTAATTGTAAACTATATCTCTGCCATTACCATCATTAAAGGGCCTGTAATAACCATAATAACCTCTGTTATACAAATAATAATCAGAATAATAATTGTAATAACGACTATTAAAACTATTGTACCTATCATTAAAAGCTGAGTTGTAACGCCTCTGTTTATAATAGTCCTCTGTTAGTACGATAAATCCTCCATCTTTCTTTAAAATAACATTTCTAATATTTAAATTATCGTATGCAGTGCGCCAGTCAGGCTTGCCAGATAATTTTGCCCTTAGTGAATCCGCAAAAATATTTATATTTTGTTTTGTGATGTTGAAAGAATCTCTACTAATAATCGCTGCGAGCAAACCATCTATATTACCTCCATTTTTTTTATAGGTAAAGGTTGTTACAATGTAATTTTTATTCCGGTTATCAATTTTTATAAGAGGGCTTTGAATAAGTTGTTTGTTTAAGGGGATATTAAGGATGACTAGATTATCTAATTTCAGTTTTTTAAAATTTACTTCAAGCGTATTTATATATTCTTCCCTTGCATTTTGTTTCACTTTAGGAAAAATTATTGTACCCTCATTATCTATTTGAAGATCTCCAAAATCTTCTCTGTTGTCATTATAATTTATTATTCTTTTACTACTGTCAAGCATAACAAAATTATCGTTGTATACTTTAGTAATTTGAGTGTACTCATTGTTTCTTGTATGCGTTTTGTACAACAGAAGTTTGGTTTTATCCTCGCTCCAAGTAAAATAATAATTTACTTTGCTGGAGAAAAAACTTTGCCTCGTAGTATCAAGATTGTACACTGAGCCAACTAATTTGCCTTCTGCATTCATACTGGCAGCTTTACAATAAATGATATTTCCTTTTTCGTATTGCCATACCATTAAAAAATGATCAGGGTAAGTAACAAAATCAATATTGTAAGTTCTGTCAGAAATAAAATCAAGTTTTATATTTTCTTTAATAGCCATGTTGTTATCATAAATGGTAAGCGCCTGGCGCTTATTAAGATTTTTGTATATCAGAAAATTACCGGAAAAGTTACCGAGTATTTCAAAATTCATATTTCGTGAATCTGCCTTTTCAACTTCAGAATAAGTGATGTTTTGAGCAATGCCATTTGTGATACACAAAAGGGGAATAAATATGAGAAACAAGTAACGATTCATACAAAAAGTATATTTATATAAAATTACGACTTTAAAACCCCTTTATCATTTAATTGTAAAAACAAATTTGGGTACAAATTTGTTAAATAACTTTATAAACAAATTATAAAATGATGCGCACTATTCTTATAACAGGCGGTACAGGACTTGTAGGGAAAGCACTAACCAAGGGGCTTACAGAGAAAAATTATGAAGTTATTATACTTACAAGAAGCTTGAAGGATGTTGCAACACAGAAAAATGTATCGTACGCATTGTGGAATGTAAAAGCAAAGCAGATAGATTTATACGCAGTAAAAAAAGCTGATGCCATTATACACTTAGCCGGGGCTGGCGTGATGGATAAAAAATGGACGGAAGAATACAAACAGGAAATAAGAGAAAGCCGCGTAAACAGCAGCAAATTAATTTTAGATACGCTAAAAAACGTTGAACACAAAGTTCAGGTTATTGTTAGCGCATCTGCCATTGGATGGTATGGTGAAGATAAAAAATCTGGTCATTCATTTACCGAAAATGAACCTGCAGACAAAGCATTTTTAGGAGGGGTGTGCAAGGAATGGGAAGAAAGTATTGAGCCGGCTACAGCTATGGGAATAAGGGTTATAAAATTAAGAACGGGCATCGTATTGAGTGAAGCAGGCGGTGCTTATCCTGAGTTTAAAAGCTCTTTAAAATTTGGTATAGCTTCTATTTTAGGATCAGGCAAACAAATGATAAGCTGGATACACATAGATGACCTTTGCCGAGAATATATTTATGCACTGGAAAATGAAACAATGGTTGGAAGCTATAATGCGGTGGCCCCAAACCCTGTTAATAACAAAGCCCTAACTATTGCCATTGCAGAAAAAGTAAAAGGAAGTTTCTTTATTCCCATGCATGTGCCACAGTTTATATTAAAGGTAATGCTGGGGCAACGCAGTGTAGAGATATTAAAAAGCACTACAGTAGCAACTGATAAAATAGTGCAGGCAGGGTTTACTTTTTTATACCCAACCGTACAGGGCGCAGTTGCTGCTATTGAAAAGAAATAGTGGCTTAAATATTTATTACAGAGAAGTATTTTCTATAAATCGGCTTGCATATATTTTTTTCTGCTCCACCATACAAATAGAATAAGGTATGCAATTGCCAGGGTGAAAACTAGCCAAAAATAATCTGTTGGCAACACATTTCTGGTAAAAGATTTTAAGGGATTATCAGGAAAAGTAAGTAGACCATCAGCCGCATTCATAGGAAGATAATCACCCATACTACCCATATCTGTACCGTTAAATGACTTCCATTTTATACTTGCTATATCAAGCATTTGTGAAAGGAAATTTTCTGCGCCAAGGTAAATAAAATATACTCCAATTGCAAAACCGGTTTTACGAACCAACACTGCAACAAGCACTGCAAAGATGTTATACGTAAGCGCTTTCAAAAAGAAGAAGCTTACATGCGAAAACTGATTAAAGGCAAAATCAGAACCTGAAAGCAAGCCAAAACCCGTTGCTGTTAAGATGACCAATACAGTACTAAAAATTGCGATTAAAAAAGCCATTACAATTTTTACAGAAATAAATTCACTCCTGCTCCAACCGTCAATTACATTCTGTCTGCTTGTACGAAAAGTATATTCATTCGTAATCAAAATAATGATAAGCATGGCTGGCAGAATTAATAAAAACCCGGTCGCATAGCTGGTAGATTGCCATGTATTACTGAAATCGTATGGATTAAAAAGCGCAAGCATTTTACCACCCCCTGCTTGCGATAGCA
>JAYVVD010000281.1:0-4354 GCA_043787295.1 Ferruginibacter sp.
AAAAAAAATCCCTATTCTTTTAGGGAGAATAGGGATTTTTTAAAATCAATCAATCATTCAACTATTATAAAGCTATTTGTTTTTCTGTCATCATTTTGCGCATATTTAATAACCCATAGCGCATTCTACCTAAAGCAGTATTGATGCTGCAATTAGTTAATTGAGCTATTTCTTTAAAACTTAAATCTGCGTAGTGGCGTAAAATAATTACTTCTCTCTGGTCTTCAGGTAGCAAGTCTATAAGTTTGCGTACCTTATCAGATGTTTGCTCAGCCATAATGCGGGTATCAACACCCCCCTCTGAAAAATTTAATACTTCAAAAATATCCCTGTCATCACTGGTTTTAATAGTTGGGTTGCGTTTTACTTTTCTAAAATGATCTACACATAAGTTATGTGCAATGCGCATAGCCCATGGCAAAAATTTCCCTTCGTCGGTATAGCGACCACCTTTTAAAGTATCAATTACTCTAATAAATACATCCTGAAAAATATCTTCGGCAAGATATTTGTCTTTTACCAACAAGTAAATAGATGTAAAAATTTTGTCCTTGTAACGATTTACAAGAGTTGAAAGTGCATTTGAATCTCCGTCAATGTACATGCGTACAATTTGCTGATCGGATAAAAGTGTTTGGTTTTTCATTTTTTTCTACAATTTTAATTAATGGACAATTGGAAAATATTGCCAATAAAAGGAAACAACTGCAGAGGCTTTGTAAGGAGATTCATGCGGTTTTTCAATCAATTGGATATTGAGCAGTAAACATAGAAACATAATTATTGATTACAATTATTTTTTATGTTTATTTTTAAAAATTTGTTAAAAATACTGTTTACTCTCTCTCATTCGTCGTAGTTTTACAGTCATAAAATCTGGAAAAATACTTAGTTTACACAAAAAGGAATTAATCAAATTATTTATTCGTGTAGATTTACTTTTATAATATGCTTAAGACCTCGGAAACCTGTATCAAGCCTACAACTGCAAGTTCTTCCAACAACAATATTTTAATAAAAGGCGCAAGAGTTCACAATCTAAAAGATGTAACTGTTACTATTCCACGCAACAAATTAGTGGTAGTAACAGGTGTGTCAGGATCAGGTAAATCTTCACTAACCATAGATACTTTATTTGCCGAAGGACAACGACGATATGCAGAAAGTTTGAGTGCATATGCAAGGCAATTTATGCAGCGAATGAACAAGCCTGATGTGGATTTTATTAAGGGGTTATGCCCTGCAATTGCTATTGAACAAAAAGTGATAACCCGTACGCCAAGGAGCACTGTTGGAAGCATGACAGAGATATACGATTACCTCCGTTTGTTATTTGCTAGAACTGGTAAAACAATTTCTCCGGTTAGTGGTAGAGAAGTAAAAAAAGATGATGTGCCTGATGTTGTATCGGTAATAAATAAAGCAAAAGATGGCGATAAAATTATGCTGCTTGCTATATTTAAAAGCCATGCAAACCGTGATGAAAAAGAAGAACTGAATATTCTCTTACAAAAAGGATTTTCTCGCCTGTACATTAACAATGAAATTATAGGCATTGAAGATTTGCTGGAGGAGAAGTCTTCAAAAAAATTAAAAAAAGAAAATTTTATTTTAATAGACAGGCTCATAAAAAAAGAGTTTGATGAAGATGACCTGCATCGCATTGCAGACTCGGCAGGTACAGCATTTTACGAAGGAGAAGGAACAATGTATGTGCAGATAAATGAAAAAAAGCCACTGAAATTCAGTAATAAATTTGAGCTGGATGATATTGTTTTCGAAGAGCCTGTACCGAATTTATTTTCTTTTAATAATCCCTTTGGTGCTTGCCCTGTTTGTGAAGGTTTTTCTATGGTGCTTGGGTTAGATCATGACCTTGTTATACCAGATAAAAGGCTGAGTGTTTACGAAGGCGCCGTTGCCCCATGGAAAGGCGAAAAACTCAGCTTGTGGAAAGAAAATTTTATACGTGCTGCAAAACAATTTGATTTTCCTGTACACAAGCCAATAATGGATTTAACGGATGCGCAGTTAAAAGATTTGTGGAGCGGTAATAAATACGCCGAAGGCATTAATGATTTTTTTAAAGAGGTAGAACAGAACTTATATAAAGTACAATACCGTGTTTTGCTAAGTAGGTTTAGAGGAAGAACTTTGTGTGGAGAATGTGAAGGGTACAGACTACGTAAAGAAGCCCTGTATGTAAAAGTTGCGGGTATGCACATTGGGCAATTGTGTGAAATGCCGGTGAAGGATTTACAGACTTGGTTCTATAAATTAAAACTTAGCAAATATGATGAACAGGTAGCAAAAAGAATTTTAATTGAAGTAAAACATCGATTAAAAACATTGTTAGATGTTGGTCTTGGTTACCTCACATTAAACAGACTTGCAAACTCATTGAGTGGCGGGGAAAGCCAACGCATACAGCTTACCCGAAGCCTTGGAAGTAACCTTACAAATTCACTTTATATTTTAGATGAACCATCCATTGGTTTACACAGCAGGGATACGCAAAATTTAATTGTTGTATTAAAAGAACTAAGAGACCTTGGCAACACCGTTGTTGTTGTTGAGCACGATGAAATGATGATGCGGGAAGCTGATCATATTATTGATATGGGACCATTGGCTAGCCACCTTGGTGGTGAAGTAATTGCCGTGGGAGATTATGATGAGTTGATTGCAAATGAAAAAAGTTTAACCGGTAAATATTTATCAGGAAAATTAAAAATTGAAGTACCTAAGGTTTTGCGTAAATGGAATAGGAGTATAAAAATTGAAGGAGCAAAACAAAATAATTTGAAAGATATAAATGTTGAATTTCCTTTAAACATTTTGTGTGCAGTAAGTGGTGTAAGTGGTAGTGGAAAAACAACACTGGTAAAACAAATACTGTATCCTGCTTTGCAAAAAATAAAAGGAGAAGTATCAGACAAGCCAGGTTTGTACAGAAAAATAACCGGAGACATAGATTACATCACCAAACTGGAAATGGTTGACCAAAATCCAATAGGCAAAAGCAGCAGAAGCAACCCGGTTACTTACATAAAAGCTTATGATGAAATAAGAGAGTTGTATTCAAAACAACCTTTGTCAAAAATAAGAGGTTTTATGCCCAAGCATTTTTCTTTTAATGTTGATGGTGGCCGGTGTGATGCCTGCAAAGGAGAAGGAGAACAATTAGTTGAAATGCAGTTTTTGGCAGATGTGCATTTGGTGTGTGACGTTTGCAACGGTAAGCGTTTTAAAGAAGAAGTTTTAGAAGTTACTTACAAAGAAAAAAGTATTCACGATGTGCTGGAGATGAGTGTGGATGAAGCAATAGTATTTTTTACAGAAGATGTAAAAATTATAAAAGGAAAATCAATAAGTGAAGGAGCAGATGTAGCAAAAAAGATTCAACCTTTAAGTGATGTTGGTCTGGGTTATATAAAACTTGGTCAGTCGTCTAATACATTAAGTGGTGGCGAAGCACAGCGTGTTAAACTTGCCTCTTTTTTAGGTAAAGGAAAAGCAATTGGTCATGTACTTTTTATTTTTGATGAACCTACAACCGGTCTTCATTTTCATGATATAAAAAAACTGCTCGCTTCTTTCAATGCCTTGGTAGAACAAGGGCATTCTATTTTAGTTATTGAGCACAATACAGATGTTATTAAAAGTTGCGATTGGGTTATAGATTTAGGTCCAGAAGCTGGAAATATGGGCGGTAACTTGGTGTTTGCAGGTAAACCTCAGGAAATGAAAGAAGTAAAAGAAAGTTATACCGGAAAATATTTATAGCGGTTATTATCTTAATCTGTTACTATCTCTTATTAATTTATTATCACTGCTAATCCCACGTGCTGCTAAAATTAAAAAAATAATAACGGCGATATGTAAAATGGCAGTTATGGAAAATGTTCCTTTGCCTATGTAGGTTTGAATTTCTCTGTAGTAAAGAAATATCAATCCCACTTCAAACAACACCGCAAGGGCTGTGAGCCGCAGTTGCAGTTTTCTGTTTTTATACAAAAAAGTCGTAACCAAAGCGACAATCCCGGTAGTAAGCGTTACAAATATTAAAGGCAAAGTAGCTATTCCATTTAAAAAAGAAGAAGGTATCAAATCTTTATTAGTGCCAACGTAAGTTGAAAATTTAAGCGTTAAAAAAACACAAAACGCAGCAAGTAATAGCCAGATAGATTGTATACGTTGTATCATTTGGTAGTGTTTAGTATTGAGATATTAGTATTAAGACTTTAGTATTGAGATAATCGTATTGAGTTTTTTGCAATGAATATATATGATTTATATCTTTGTTTTAAGTTAATCATCTCGCCAAATTCCTTTACTTAAACCGGCTTACTCA
>JAYVVD010000282.1:0-2745 GCA_043787295.1 Ferruginibacter sp.
TTACGCAATATGCTCTGCTCTTATCCTATTCAATTTTGTTTGCGACAATATAAAAAGCGAAATAACAACAAAACCCAAACCTAAAAAGGTTTCTCCAAGCAGCATTGCTTTAATATCATACTTGTCATACAGCCAACCATCATAAATAGTCATATATACAGGAGCAATGTTGCTGATAGAAGAAAGTAATGCATACTTGGTAGCAGCCATTCCTTTGCCAATGGCATGAAGAACGACTGCTGAAAATGCAGCATTTGCAAAGCCAAACATAAAGGCGTAAAACAAAACACCCGTAATGTAAGTAAAAGGGGTAAATGCAAATATGCTGATCCCTAATGTAACGAGTGCCATTAAAGTCCCGGAACCAAAAAATGCCCACCATCTGCCTAGCTTATCTGCAACCCATCCCCCAAAAACACATCCCACTGCGCTAACACCTCCACTTAATATTCCAGTTACTAAAGCAACAGTATCTGCTGTTACATGCCAATCTTTTCCTACAGATGACCATATATAAGCGGCAGCACCAATACCAATTGGCGTCATAATCATTGCCGTTGTAAAAATGGCTATGGGCGATCGAAACAAATCTCTTATGTCAAATGCGATAAGTTTAAACCTTTCTTTTAGGGTTTTTTCTTTTTCCGAATGAACCTGCGGAACAAAATATAATGCTGCAGCACATGCCAACATAGCTATAGATAAAGCTACGCCAGCTATGTGATAAGAAAAATGGATTGAAAGCCATATACCAGCTCCACCGCCTATACCCATACCACCTAAGTTTCCTGCTTGATACCAACCTCCTGCACGACCTTTCTTTTCTTCTGATACTGTTTTTGCCATGAACCCACCAACAGGCGCTACTACAAATGTTCCTGCAATTTGAGAAAACAAAACAATGAATGATAAATATCCAGTTGCATTATTGTTAAGTGGAGTAAAGCAAAGTAAGAGTAAAGTTGTAGCGCAAAAGCTTAAGCCAATCAGATACCATTTATGTAAGCTAAGTGTCAGGTCGGTTAATGGTGCCCATACAAAACGCCAGATGTTTGCTGAAAGACCCAATGCAGTAATAGAAGCTGCTGCTGAAACCGAAAATCCATGCTGTACTAACAGGAAGGGCAATGTTACAGTTGCAAAGCCTGAACTTATGCCATAAGGTAATACAAGAAAAAAAATTGCGGCAGGTGCAGTCGTGATTGTTTTGGCGTTCAATTTAAAATATTGAGTGCTTGTTTATATTTTGATGTGTTTCTTATAAAATTACGCACAACAAATAGAAAAGTATCCCCAGCCCTTTGCTATTTTAATCCTTTACCTTTTAACCACATTAGCTGTTTCTCTGTTCGACCTTGTTCTTCTTTGAGAGAAAGACTGTCAAGCATAACATCCATTTTGCTTTCCTTCATGTAATTTCCAAAACGTTTTACAGTGTCAAGGTTGATTTTATTGTCTAAAATGTCTAAAGCATATTTTGTGAACATAGTGACATTTTCATTCCAAGCCTTCTCGCCGAATTGAGCAGAAGCTAATCTTTCTGCACCAAAATACCCTTGCCATTGTGGTGACTTTGCAATAGTAACAAGATTTTCCATATTAGATGCTGTAAAAGATTGAGAGGTTTTATAACCTTTGTTTACCAACTGAGGTTGCAGAAATAACATACTGCTTGTTTCAGCCAAACCCGCATGAATAGTGAAGCCATCTTCTTTTTGTTGTTCAGGGGTTTTAGCCGCCTCAAACCAATTAGTAATAATCGGATTAAGCCCCATAAGGTTTACCATTTTACCTTTATATGTTTCATTAAAAAAATCGGATGCCTGATCAAGTGCCCTTTGATGATTGGGTGCTCCATGTCCATGCACAATAAAAATGTATTTAAATCCCTGCTCTCCTAACTCTGTCGCTAAATCCATAAATACTGAACGCAAAGTTTCAAAACGAACTGTGTAAGTACCAGCAAAGGAATATTTTAATCCGACATCATTTGCCCCACTATTTCCTAAAGGGATGCTTGGAAATATTACTACATTCCAGTCTTTTCTTTTTGCTATTGTTTTAGAAAGTGTATCAGTAAATTTTTCGTTCCAATAACCATCAGTGAAAGAAGGAAGGTAAGGACCATGCTCTTCCATAATACCACCTGGTATAATTATGACTGTTTTACTTTTATCAAGTGAATTTATTGTAGCAGTATTTAATTCCTTGAATTGATAAATATTCTTAAAAGAATTTGTATCATTATTTCTCTTGTCCTCTTCTTTAGTAGTATTACATGACAAACAAAATAATACGGGTAACATTATTATTGTTGCGAAAAAAGTAGCGTGAAATTGGGATGGTATTGATAGTTTCATTTCTTATTATGTTGATACACTATTATTGCAAAATAGATTTTATTTGCTAGTTACTAAGAACCTTTCTTGAACTATCATCACTTTAGGTTAGCGTATAATGGTGGTAAATTCATGCCAATGTTGATGTTTCCACTTACATCATTTGCATAAATAAAAGCTCAATATAGAACCAGTGTACAAGTGTGCGATGCCTGTGAAGTTGATAAGCATTACAAATGCTTGCTACATAAATTTTTTATTTTTTAAATTCAATAAGGTCCCACAGATTTCCATATAAGTCTTTGAAAACCGCTACCGTACCGTATTCTTCAACTTTTGGTTCTCTTATAAAAGTTATTTCTTTTGCTTTCATATTTTCATAATCTCTCCAAAGGTCATCCGTTTT
>JAYVVD010000283.1:0-5231 GCA_043787295.1 Ferruginibacter sp.
ATGTCTACAACAGTTATCTCGTGCTCTCAAAAGCATTTATATGCATCAACAAATTATCAATTTAAAAGCAGTACCGGAAAGCCTGATTATGTAGATTATAATTTATTTTACATAAAAATCAGGTATAATGTATAAACAAGAATTAATGCGTTTTTTTTAAAATAAATTTTAGAATTCAGCACTCTTTGGTGTTCGCGGAAAAGGTATTACATCCCGGATATTTGTCATGCCGGTAACAAATTGTACAAGACGCTCAAACCCAAGCCCAAAGCCGGCATGGGGAACTGTTCCAAATCTTCTGGTATCTAAATACCAATCTAGATCTTCACTGGAAATATGCATTTCATTCATTCGTTGCGTAAGTTTATCTAATCGCTCTTCTCTTTGAGAGCCGCCAACAATTTCGCCAATGCCCGGCGCTAAAATATCCATAGCGGCAACGGTTTTGCCATCATCATTCTGGCGCATGTAAAATGCCTTTATCTGTTTTGGATAATCAGTTAATATCACAGGCTTTTTAAAATGTTTCTCTACTAAGTAACGCTCATGCTCACTTTGCAAATCTGTTCCCCAGCCCTCAATCAAATATTGAAACTTTTTCTTTTTGTTGTGGTTGCTTTCCCGTAAAATTTCAATTGCTTCTGTGTAAGTCAATCTTTCAAAATCATTGTCTACCACAAATTTTAATTTGTCCAGCAAACCCATTTTGCTGCGCTCGTTTTGTGGTTTCTGTTTTTCTTCTTCCTCCAATCGCTGTGCAAGAAAAGCAAGATCATCCGCATTATTATCCATTGCATACTTTATAATGTATTTAATAAAGTCTTCCGCAAGGTTCATATTATCTTCCAGGTCATTAAAAGCAACTTCAGGTTCTATCATCCAAAACTCAGCAAGGTGGCGGGTTGTATTGCTGTTCTCCGCCCGAAAAGTGGGACCAAATGTATAAATATCGCTGAAAGACATGGCCGCTAATTCACCTTCCAATTGACCGCTCACCGTAAGATTAGTACTCTTACCAAAAAAATCTTCTTTGTAATTTATAGATCCGTCATCGTTTTTGGGTGCGGTTCCATCAAGCGGAAGCGTAGTTACTTTAAACATTTCGCCGGCGCCCTCCGCATCGCTGCCTGTAATAATTGGTGTGTGCATACAAACAAAACCACGGTCGTTGTAAAATTTATGTACCGCATAAGAAAGCGTATGGCGTATTCTAAAAATAGCACCAAAAGTATTTGTCCGCATACGCAAATGTGCAATTTCACGCAAAAACTCTAAGCTGTGTTTTTTAGGTTGCAAAGGAAATTTTTCCGCATCACTGTCGCCTAAAATTTCTATAGAAGTCGCTTTTAATTCTACCTGTTGTCCCTTTCCCTGCGACTCAATAATTTCTCCCGTAGCTTTTATACAAGCACCTGTGGTTATACGTTTCATTGTTGCATCATCCAGCAAACCAAGTGTAGCTACAATTTGAAAATTATTATTTGTGCTGCCATCATTTAAAGCAATAAACTGGTTATTTCTAAAAGTGCGAACCCAACCCATTACGGTTGTTTCAAAATTTGCCTTATCTCCTTCCAGCAATTGTTTTATTTTGGTGCGTTTGTTAAACATAATTTCTTTTTAAGGCTGCAAATATAAAGATTATAAAACAGGAAGATTTTGGCGGTGGGCATGGGAACATTTTTCAGCGGTTGTCCGGGCTTATCCGTTGCTATCTTTTTATTCGCTGAAGCGATATAAAAAGGATATCCACTTCTATCCCGCCGCTCTTCAGCCATTAATCAATAATCAACTTTTATCTAAGTACCATCTAATTGAAATTTGTAAAAATATCTGAATATTTATAAGTAAAAATCTCAAAGATTTTCGTGATTTTCACAGATTTATTGAAATTGACCCGGATGCAGTAGGTAATAATGAAAAACATTTAAACCTTTGTGCAACTTTATCCCTTTCCATCTTTGTGGTTCAATAACTTTGCTTGAGCAAACATGAAACTTAAAATAGATACAGAAACACTTATTGAAGAATTTTTTGAAAGCACTTGCCTGCTGGGCATTGTAGCACCTGTAAAAGATTACCAGTTTAGCTGGCATATAAATCAGGCGTTGGGTTATCAATTTAAAATTAATCATAGTTTAGAAATTCAATTCAGAAAAAAGGAACGAAACTATTTTTTTTCTATTTATGAATATGTTGTTCCTGGCTCAACGATGGTGCATTATTTGTACAACAACGAAGATGATGGTGACTACTTGTTACCCGAGTTTAAACACCTCGATTATTTGTGGCTTGCAAAAGGAGAAGAGATGGAAAAAGATGAAGTTAGCGTGTTGATACAATCATTAAGATTATTACCTGCGGTGCAACTCGTAACAGAAATGACAAATGAAAAAATTAAGAACAAACAATTTCTAATTCTTTAAAAATATAAATTATGTGGAAAGATAAATCAGGCAAGTTGTATAGAAAATATGAATTTAAAACATTTGTAGAAGCATTTTCATTTATGACAGCCGTTGCTTTGCTTGTAGAAAAAGCAGACCATCACCCAACATGGAAAAATACTTACAACAAAGTAGAAATTTGGTTAAGCACACACGATGCAGGAGATGTAATAACCCCAAAAGATACAAAACTTGCCAAGCAAATTGATGAGCTCAATCTCGCTGTTTAAAATATTTTGCCAAAGCATATAAAGAAACCAACATCCATGTTCCTTCTAATATTATAAAAGGAAAAAAGTGAATAAGCACACTCGAGGCACATGCAAGCCCGGCACCAATGGTATTCATTAAAATATAGAACCAACTATCCTGCGACCACTTTTTAAAGAGGGTCATTAAAAAGGCAATTAATAAAAGTGCTACGCCAAGTGAACCAAATATTTCTCCTAAAGAAAGCTGCATAAAAAATTATTGAATACTTATAATTTTTTCTTGTTGTGCTGTCATTTGACCAATTGGATTTGTAAAAGCGCTCAGACCATTTTCATTTAGCATTTTTATTAAATCGCTTGCTGCATTTTTATTTACTGCAATCAGCAATCCACCGCTGGTTTGTGGATCTGCCAGTATTGCCCATTGCTCTTCTGTAAGTTCTGTAATTTTATGTCCGTAGCTGTCACGGTTTCTGTTTGTACCACCCGGTACACAACCCTGTGCTATATATTCTTTAATAGATGAATTTATGAGTGGAATTGCATCAAATTTTACCACAGCACTTAAACCACTTCCTTCAGCCATTTCAGTAAGGTGACCAAGCAAACCAAAGCCCGTAACATCGGTCATTGCTGTAACTGCAGCTAATTTACCAATGGCTTCTCCAACTTTATTTAACTGCATCATTTGGTTTGCAGCAAGGTTTTTATGTTCGGCCTTTAGCAATGATTTTTTTTCTGCTGTAGTGAGAATACCAACGCCAATTGGTTTAGTCAGAAATAACAGATCACCTTCTTGTGCTTTGTTATTTTGTTTAATATTTTCAATATTGATAATGCCATTTACAGCAAGGCCAAATATAGGTTCTGGCGAATCTATGCTGTGCCCACCTGCCAAAGAAATGCCCGCTTCTTTGCAAATACTTCTGGCACCATCAATAACCTGTTGCGCAACCTCGGGAGCAAGTTTATTTATGGGCCATCCAAGAATAGCAATTGCCAAAACTGGTTTTCCACCCATTGCATATACATCGCTTATTGCATTGGCAGAAGCGATCCTTCCAAAATTAAAAGGATCATCAACTATCGGCATAAAAAAATCAGTGGTTGAAATTAATGCCGATCCATTTCCAAGATCTAATACTGCGGCATCATCTTTACTATGGTTACCTACAATTAACTTATCGTTATCGGGCATGGCAATATTGCCTTTCAAAATAACATCTAAAACCTGTGGAGAAATTTTGCAACCGCAACCTGCTCCATGAGAATATTGTGTAAGTTTTATTTCGCTCATGTTATGCTATAATAATATGCTTAATTGTTATTCATTTTTATTAGCTTAATATTTTGTTCTGTATTAACCAGTTTAGCAGGAATTTTTTTTACAATATATTCGGCGTTTTCTCTATTGTATAAACCTTTTGCATACCACTTATCGTAATAGTGTAACAATATCCTAAAACTTTCTTTAAAATTATTTTCCAGCAAATTATTGATGGCATTTTTAGTTTCTAAACCACCCAATCTTTTTTGTATGCGTATAATGGCATTTACAAGCCCCGTCTTATCGTGAACGCCATATTCGTCTGTTAAATAATTTAATCTTTCTTCAAAAGGGATATCAACAAAAAAAACGGGTGCCTTGCGCATACAATACCATAAAGGCATAGGTATTTGCAAGTTGCCAATTCGCTGGCTTTCATCTTCGAGCCAAATACAATTCGCAGTTGTTACCACAGAATTGCGGGAACTGTTTCCCAGTTCGCTCTCTATTTCTATCGAACTTTGTTTATGTAGTTCTGTTGCCAACAAATTTTCAAACATCTCCTGTGTTGGTTGGGGAAGATTTCCTAAAGCACCTAACGCAGAACCTTTGTGGTTTGCCAAACCTTCCAAATCTACGATGCTATTTTTTTCTTTTGCCAATGCATGCAGCAATAAAGTTTTTCCGCTACCTGTATAACCACCAATTATCTTAAAATTATATTCTTTTGTAAATTGATTAAGCACCCAATTTCTGTAACCTTTGTAACCATCAATAAGTATGTAAACTTTAAAACCATACAAATCTAACAACCAAGCTACTGCTGCACTGCGCATGCCTCCACGCCAGCAATGAAGGAGTACACAATTGGCAATTTGCATTGGGTAATCCAGATCATTAATACTTGGAATTTTTTCTGAAGGCTCGTCGCCAACTTTTTCTTTCCCCTTTGATAAATTCCCTTTTCCAACTATCCCTTTCCAACTGCTAATTATCCCTTCCACCTTCTCCACCATTCCCCTCATATTTGGTCCAAAAAAATCAAGACCAATTTTGATGGCATTTTCCCTGCTTTGTTGTTTATAGGCTGTGCCAACTTTTGCTCTCTCTTCATCATTAAACAATGGCAAACTAATTGCGCCCTGCATATGTGCGTGCGTATATTCGCCTGGGCTTCGCACATCTAGCACTGGATATTTTTTTGAAAGCAGTAAAAATTCTTCGATGCTTATTTTGTTGACGGCCATAATAATTACAGGCTGCAAAATTAGGTAATAATGTGTTGGCGTTGTAGATTAAAGAAAT
>JAYVVD010000284.1:0-3505 GCA_043787295.1 Ferruginibacter sp.
ATTGTTTGTTGGGCATCCATATTTAAGTTCAAATAACAAAGCAACACAAATTCTACTTAAAATATCGGTGGTTGGCCTTGGCTTTGGAATAAATATACACAGTCTTTGAAGGCGGGTAAAGAAGGAATATTATTTACTGTGGTATCAATAACCGGGACACTTATTTTTGGGTATTTTTTAGGAAAAATATTAAGAATTGAAAAGAAAACTTCTTACCTTATTTCTACCGGCACTGCCATCTGCGGAGGAAGCGCCGCTGTTGCACCCATAATTAAAGCAGAAGAAAAACAGATTTCTGTAGCATTAGGTGCAGTATTTATTCTTAACTCAATTGCTTTAATAGTATTTCCTTTCATAGGCAATAAATTACATTTGTGACAGTCTCAGTTTGGACTTTGGTGTGCCATCGCCATACACGATACCAGCTCTGTGGTTGGGGCTGCCAGCAAATATGGCTCACAGGCATTGGAGATTGCAACTACAGTAAAACTTGCCCGGGCATTAGGGATTATTCCTGTGGCTTTTCTATCTACATTCTTATTTAAAAACAAAAACAGTAAAATTCAAATCCCTTATTTTATTGGGTTGTTCATTGTTGCTACGGTTCTCAATTCTTACATGCCATTTGTTCAACAATATGGCCATTATCTTGTTAGTATTGCAAAAGCGGGGTTTACACTTACATTGTTTTTAATTGGCTGCGGCTTGTCAAAAAAAGTGTTGCTGTCGGTTGGGATAATGCCGTTACTTCAAGCTTTAATACTTTGGATTTTAATTTCACTGACAGCTTTATAGGCCGTTACTTCCTTATCTGCATAAATTGAATAAGTGAATTTTATCCTTTTATATGGATAGCATAAAAAAACCGAAACCATTTCTATTAATAATTTAATTAGAATGATTTCGGCTTAATAATATTTTTAAATTACTATCTGATTTGTCCCCTCATTTTTCCACCTGGCGAAAAATTAGAATGCACATTTACATAAACCATTTTTGTAGCAATTGAATCTGCTAGTCCCGCACTAATTGTTCTTGTTTGTGTGCTTCCAAAATCATTCCTTGTATCAGCAAGATTAGTGATAACTGGACCATTCATTCCTGTCGCACCAATGTGTATGTGTGCAAAACGTAAAGTATCTCCAGTTTCTAAATTGCTGATAGTAATTTTTGAAAACATTTTATTGTCTTCATTAATCCTTACAATTGCGATGGCTGTGGCGGTTGTTATTACAGGAGTAGGCTCATTAGCACCATTTAAAGCAACATTATATGCCTGTAAAATATTTTTGCCAATCTGCCCACGAAGAAGCCCACCCGGGAATTGTGCAGAATGTATATTGGCATAGAAATCTGTAACATTGTTTTTAAGACTGTCAATAAGCGATTGTCTTACATTTATTGCTTTCGCTTCTACTGCAGCCCCGGTAGCAACAATTGTAAAAGGTAAAACAATGCTGCCGTTATTTACTGCATCACCTACATGTATATGAGCAGCTTTGATGGTATCACCGGCTGTAAAATTGTTTAGTGTAGTAGTTAAGGTTACTGTGTTGTCAGAAAATATTTTTAATGCCGCAGTAGATGTTTCTGTGCGGTTATTTGCAGCAATTTCATTTGAAGCAGCCATTTTTATACTATATTCCTTTACAACAGTTGGTGCAGGAATAATAGGGGTATTTTCATTTTTGTTGCAGGAGGCAAACAACAAAATTGATGAAGATGCAAATGCGAATGTCTTTAATAATGAATTCATAATAATTTTTATTAATTTAGAAAAATTCAAATATAACTAACAATAGTTAGTATAAAGTAACATGCCTATAAATTATTTTCTCTTTTGTAAAATCTATAATTAGTTTCTTCCTGCTAATTCAGCTTATGTAAGTTGATAACGAAAGGTTTAAACAATTTTCGCTAAAAATAATTTTGAGAAAAACTCCTTGCTCAATATGTCGTGATTAAAATATTTGTTTAAGTAAACCGCCCAAAACCTTCTATTTTTCTAAATGGTTTTTTAAAGAAATCATCTATTTCAGTATTAAATAGTTCTCTGTAGAAAATGGTTGTTAAATGCCCTGAGTTTGGTAATATCCATAAATAAGAATTAAGAATAGATTGTGCAATAAGCATAGTATGTCTTGGGAGTATTACATCATGGTCTCCACCAATTACAAGCATAGGACATTTTATATTTTGCAGTTGCTTGGCAATTATATGCGGCTCAAAAGCCAATAGGCGGCTGAGTTTAATGCTCTCTTAATAATGGGTGTTGTTGGCAATCTTTTTAAAGAGTCATAATAATTTTTTGCCCATTTGTAAATGAAAGGATCAACGGCTGTAGTATCCGGCCAGAGATTAGCCCCTGTTACCGCAAGTTTTTTTACTTTATCTGGATGGCGCATTGCAAGCAGCAAACCATTAATGCCGCCATCACTCCAGCCAATTACATTACAGTTTTTAAGATGCAGCGTATCGAGAAAAGCATTAAGATCGTCCGTCATCATTTCATAACTTAAAGAATCGCCTTTATCAACCGATTTGCTTTGCTACAACTGCAAATACAGCCAGCACAATAAATAAACCAATAAAACATTTTTACAACAACGTCTGCTTTGCTTAAAATACCGTAATCCAATATAAACAGGCCAATTATACTGCCAACGATGGGCAGGTGATTAACTAATAAGTGCCAATGTGCAGGGTTTAAATTTATTATATAGGTTTAAAAGGCTATTTAATTTTGATATAATTTCTCTAAAAAATTATTAAGTTACTTGTGTAAATTAGGAAAACTTTATCGCCTTCGTTTAGATC
This sequence comes from Ferruginibacter sp., assembly GCA_043787295.1. Lineage (GTDB taxonomy): Bacteria > Bacteroidota > Bacteroidia > Chitinophagales > Chitinophagaceae > Ferruginibacter. The sequence goes on from JAYVVD010000284.1 coordinate 2,818, forward strand.
GACTTATTCAATCTTAAAGCAACAAACTATAGTATTTTTCTTAAAATATTTGCTGCTTTAGAAACGGGGACTAAAGGTTAGTAGGTTGATTTTATGTACCGCCATGCAAAAAACCTTTTCTAATAATTTTATAAAACGCTAGTTTTTTCCACATAAACCTGCATTAATACATTACCATCATTCCATTTAAACTGCGGGAAATACAAACAAAGATGATCTGCCAAAAAAAGGAAATTATTTTTATTTAGCACCCCGGCTGCTAAAAATATAGTAATGATTTGTGTATTTATTTTAATTAAATTATCAAGTTTTTATGAAAGAATTTCCATTAGTTAAACTATCTGTATACATGGAATTGGTTGCAAGATGGTTTTTAACAATAAATATTCTGTTGGGTATGGCTCAGTACTCAATATAGCATACTAAAAACATGTTTATTGGATACACTTGTCAGACCGTATTAAGCAAATCAATCTTTACCATTTACATAAGCGCACCGCTAATATTGCTTTGTTGCTGGTGCTTTTACATACTACATTTTTACTCTTTGCGCGGGCAATTAATTGTAAATTTATTTCTATTATTTTCTCAATTAATGCACAACATCAAAAATTATTTTTTGCATTGGGAACACTTTCAATGTTTGCAATTATTACAATTATAATAACAACCCAAAAAGTAGTAAAGA
>JAYVVD010000285.1:0-14031 GCA_043787295.1 Ferruginibacter sp.
AATTGTAAATACCGGCAATACCGTTAAGGTGAAGTATCTGGAATTCATCATAGTTGGCATTGTCTGCAAAAGCTGAAAATACATTACCTGCCGGAGGAAAATAGCTAAACATACTTCCACGGCTTACAGTCACACCGGTGTGGTTGTTATGATGAATTTCCTCGGGCCAGTACCTGTAGCCGGTTAGTTCCATTTGGAAATCATAATTCCAGGTAAGGATTTTTATATTATCCGGAAAAATTAATCTGTCAAGTATAGTAGTTAAGAAAATCAGGTATCGCTTATCAAGCTTTTTAAAATATATCTGTTCAACACAAAAGAAAAGAGATAAGCTGACCTTTAATTTTTCTAACTCTGCTCCATCAGTCAGGTACAAATGCTTTGCATAGGTATCAATTGTGGTAAAGTTTTCGCTTTCGTTTGCCAGTTCGTGTAAGTGCAAAATGAATTCGTCAATAAATGGTTTTGAATCATTCTCAAAGGTTTGTCCTTTCATGAACTCAGCCATTTCAATCATGGCTTTGGCCATCCCTTTAATTTTTCCATCAGGTGAATCTTTAACTATAGGTAATGCTTGTGCGCTGGCGCCGGCACCAAGTAAATACAATATTTTCTCACTCATAAAACAAATTTAGATTAATCTGTTTTGCATAAAAATTTTACCCAACTTGGGTTCACCTTGGGGAACAATCTCAATCAAAGCATATTCTTTTGTGCCATACTAAATTTCACCACCAAGTATGGCAGTAAATATCGTTACTAAAGAAGACCTGATAGAATTCAGGAACCAACTCTTGGATGATTTAAAAATAATCATTCATGCAAGACCCGTCAAACAAAAGCAATGGCTTAAAAGCAGTGAGGTACGAGAGCATCTCAAAATTTCTCCGGGTACATTGCAGAATCTCCGCATCAATGGTACACTATCTTTTACCAAAATTGGTGGCACCATTTATTACAGCTACGAAGCCATTTAAGCAATGTTGAACAGCAACAAAAAACCTGCTTTAATTGAAGAAACTTTATTTGAAAAATTAAAAAAAGGAGGCACCCCATGAATTATATACGTCACTTAGCAGGCTTTTTTGACCGGGTGGCCGCCGATGATCGGCTCAATCCCACACATGTCAGTATGTACGTTTCGCTGTTCCAATTTTGGAATGCAAGCCGTTTTAAAAATCCAATAAGTATTTTCAGGAATGAATTAATGAAAGTGAGTAAAATATGTGCCAAGGCAACCTATCATAAATGCATGAGAGAGCTAAATGATTTTGGGTATCTGCAATACAAACCATCGTTCAACCCATTTAAAGGGAGTCTTGTCTACTTGTTCAATTTTCAAACAGGTAGTGAACGGGCACTTAGTACAGACCATACTAAAAACAAAACAGGTATTGAACAAGCACAAGAGCCTTACATAAACAATTCAAACATTATAAACGAAACATCTGTAAACTTAGATAAGCCGGCACAGGAAAAAGAAATAGAAAATTTGAAGGAGTTAGGAAAGAAAGAAAAAAGTTCCGCCAAAAAAGAAAGAAAAGAATTTGTTGCTCCGCAACCGGGGGAAGTGCAGGAATATTTTGTTTCCCAAAAATTTCCACTTGTTGAAGCTGCTAAGTTTTATAACTATTTCCAAAGCAATGGCTGGTTAGTTGGTGGTAGAACCAAAATGAAAGACTGGAATGCTGCAGCACAGAACTGGATGCTGAATGCAAAGAAGTTTGCTGGCGTCAAACCCGTAAAGCTTAAAGCCAAACATCTGACCCGTCCTAAAAAAAGTTGATTCGTTAAGAATAGTAATCCTGCATTTAGTTTAGTAAGATAAATCATCCTGAATAAGGTTGATTAAAAATGTTTTCTGCTGTGGCGTGGGCAAAAACAGTTGTGTAGCCACCACAGCTAAAACAACTGTTTTTTGCGTTGGCCTGTTTCAAGTTTCCTGCATTGTTTTTTCTTTAATCTTTGGGCTGTGATAGTAGTTTTTCCAGCGCCTTATCTGTGGTCCTTTTTGCTGGTGCACATCATTTGGAATCTGATAATTTAAACTGCTGTGCCTTCTCTTAAAATTGTAAATAATGATAGCTCTTCCAATACTTATTGAAGCCCTTTCAATACCCTCATAACTGCTGCTGATGAGTTCTGCTTTTAAGATACCGTTTACCCTTTCTGCTACGGCATTTTCCAGCGGGTCTGCACTCTGTGTCATAGAGATCATTGCATGGTTTTGTACTAACAGGTTTACATACTCATGGCTGCAGTATTGTACCCCTTTGTCGCTGTGATGTATTACAATAGTTTCTGCCGGTTTTTGTGCGAGTGCTTTCTTTAAAGCAACCACCGCAGATGATACTTTCATATCATCACTCACATGATGACCAATTATCTTTCTGCTTTAGGCATCGGTAATTAAAAACAGGTAAGCAAAGCGGTCTTTTAGCGGAATATAAGTAATGTCACTTACCCACAGTTCGTGTGCCTTCATTGGCACAAAACCCTTTATCAGATTGGGATAACGGCTAAAGTGATGCCTGCTGTTGGTAGTCTGCACACTTCTGTTTGTTCTGCGCACAAGCAATTTATTCTTTGCCAGTAAATCAAAGAAATGATCTCTGCCGAGGCTAATTTTGTGAAGCGTTAAAAATGGTTGAAGCATGATCAATAATTTACGGGTACCACACCTGGGTTGCTCAGATCTTATGTGGTGCACCTCTTGCAGAATCAGGTCTTCATTTACCTGTTTCTGCAGGTAATGTTTTGTTTGTTTGTGATACGCCTGTGGCGTATATCCCAACAGACAACAAATACTTTTTACAGTAACAGAAGTATGTGCCTTTTTTATTTCCCGGACTGTTGGGTGCCAGACTTTTTTCTGATAGAAATATCGAGTTGTTTTTCTGCAATATTTATCATAGTATCCAATGCCTCGGAGCGAAGTTTTTCCCATGCAAGCTGTTTCTCCAGCAGAGCTATTTTTTGGGTAAGTTCCTGAGTGTTTTGTACTTCTGCCGCAGCAGCATTTTCGGGGTTACTGTTCATAGCTGAAAGATAATATTTCTGCTGCTTTTCTGTGGGCTCAAGGTTGTGTATTCCCTGATGAATCATAACCCATTTGTTGATCGTTGTTCGGCTTACGCCATACTTTTTTGCCAGCTGTCGGTAGCCAACTCCTTGGGTTAAATACTCTGTGATGGCTTGTTGTCTGATGTCCATTTTAGTTGTTTTTTAGACAACCTATTTCAGGACAAGTCAACCTTCATGCAACAACCAACAAAAACTATTCAGAGCCGCTATAACTACACAGAAGTATGGCAATGGCTGCAACAGAAAGGAACTGAAATCTATGGCAACAAATTTCAATTGCATGAAGAAGATAAGCAAAGCATTTACTTTCTGTTATGCTGGTTCTTACAGGACGACATTGCAGCCTCTAAGTTGGGGTTGGACTTGAGCAAAGGTATATTACTAAGCGGTCCCGTCGGGTGTGGTAAAACAACGCTAATGAGTTTGATGCGATATGTAACCGCAGACAAATACAAGTTTATAATGAAGTCATGTCGAGATATTAGTTTTGAATTCATCGAAGATGGATTTTCAATAATTCATAAATACACAAGAGGTGCATTATATCAATGCATACCAAAGAATTATTGCTTTGATGATTTAGGAGTAGAAAGCAGTTTAAAATATTACGGTAATGAATGTAATGTAATGGCAGAAATTATATTGTCCAGGTACGATTTATTTATTGCTCAAAATCTGATTACTCATGTAACTACAAATTTATCAGCCGGCGAAATTGAAGAAGCATATGGCAACAGGGTTAGGAGTAGAATGAGAGAACAATTCAACCTGATTGCTTTTACAAACGAATCAATTGATAAAAGAAAATAGATGATAAAAATAGAAATTAGAGAGTTCAAACATTACGATAGCACCAGCCTTTTAACCTTTCTCCTTTTACAGAATGAAACTGAATTTGAAATCATAATTCCACGTGAAGCAGAAGATAATGTCGATGATTCTTACGAACTAGTAATTGAATATCTTTCTGCAGCATTTGCTGGTCACCTACTGCACCAAATAGGTAATTGCTTTGCTTACTACACTCCTAGCCCAAACAAATTAGTACCCTTTAATTTTCAAGTAACTGTTAGTGATATGGAGGAATTGGCCGATACCCTTTACTATATAATCCAAGGATTTGAGGATTCTGATAGCGGTGAAACCTTTTTAGACTTTCATAAAAATGCAGCTGTATTTTTAAATGATGCGTTTGAAGAAAAAATTGACTGTAGTACATGGGGGTTGTTACACATTGCAAATAATTATTTAGAACAATAAACTTAATAATGAATATCGAGAATTACACATCAACAAAAGATTCCAGCAGCAGCATAGCAAAAATTGAAGAGCTGTTATTAGAAATCGGGGCCAGTAAAATAAATAAGCAATATGAAGACAAAATTTGTACAAGCATCACCTTCATACTGTGTGAACGACAATTAAATCAAACATTCTCATTTCATCTTAAAGCGCAAATACAAGAATGTTTTGCCATCCTCTGGCAGGATGTAAAACGGCCACGTCCGGATACCGCGGCAATTATACAGCAGCAAGCAAGTCGTACCGCTTGGAAAATCCTTTCTGAATGGACAGAGGTTCAATGCAGCATGATCCTCTTTAGCCAAGCAAAGCCACTTCAAATGTTCCTGCCATTTATATACGACATGAAAACAAATGAAACATTGTTTGATAAAGTGAGCAATGGGAAAGTGAAGCTGTTGCAATCTTAAATTGATACCATGTCCGATTAAAAGTAACCATTCATTTTTATCATATTATCAAGATTGTCTTCCACAATTGCATCTTTTACGCTGCGTAGAAATTCTTTATTGTCTTCTTTCACTACATTAACGTATGCACCTCTTTTCCAGGTTGCAGTCTTGTAATTCCATTTTAATGTCATTACAGTATTATTACCTTTTAATAATAGTATTACAGCAGCTTCGGTAGTCTTCCTTCCGGCTTTAAAGTTTGTAGCAGTGTTTAAGTGCAAAAAAACATCTGTAATAACATCGGCATCTGTTTTCCATACGCCGGTAATAAAATAATTTGGAGGTACTGCCATAGTAAAGTCTTATAAGAGTTAAAAATTATTGTGAAAATATTTCTTTAATATACCTGGGATTTTCCTCAATTCTCTCAATATCATTATACAGTTTTTCAGCTAAATCAAATCTCTGTGTGGCGCTTAACTTTGAATTGAGATTATTATTTGAGTTAGCAATATCTGAATAACTACTTTGTTGTATTTTACTTGCAAGAAAATTCATGCTGTTAAGTAAATTTTCTGTATCAGAAAAATGTACTCCAAACCTTCTGTCCGAAAGTGATTCAACAACACATTGGTCAATAATTACACTTGGTAATTCTATTCCGTTTCTTACTTTATAAGTCTTCAAAAGTTTTATCACTCGTCTTGCTTCTGGCTTATTAACAGTAATCTTTTTCTGTGTAACAATATTTGTTTTAAAAGAACTTCCTTTTTGCCATGCCCAATCGGGCCTAACATATAAATTAAGTTCTTTAGTAAGATTATAATCGCCAACTTCTCTTCCGGGTACAATATCAAAATTTATTGGCAGGCCATTATATTCAAATCCTAAACCTATTGCCTTTGTCTGCTTGGTTATAATACCCATTTCTCCAAATTCTGCTTGCAGGCAATCGTAAACATGATAATACATTTCTTCAAGAGTAGAATAACTGTTATTTCTGAATGCCAATACTATATCTAAATCAGTATTAGCAGCAATAGCTGTACGTTTTAAAAATGAACCGGCATCTTGCGCCTTACAGATAAGCTTCGTTTCAAATTTTCCATTCAGCCATTCCTTTATCTCAGCTTTATACGAAAGATATTTTTTTAAAAGCTGTGGGTGTGATTTTAAATTTTCTTCAGTCAATACTTTCTTTAAATACTCATCAGAATTAAAAGGATGTTTCGCCTCTTCCGATAACTTAATCTGGTATGCTAAGTATCCTACACCAGCGCCAACAGTACCGCCTATAAAAGCATTCTTCAATGTTCGCTTACCATTATATGATTCCCATGTGAATCTCTTCTTATCCTCTAAATGCTCTAACCATTGCAGTAAAATATCAATAGTTGCTACTCCTGCAAAACCAATCAAAGCCCATTGGGTAATATATTGTTCTTTTCTTCTCATAACCTTTATTTAAGGATGTTCTCCCCCACCATGCCAACTACCTGTTATATGCCATACTTCATAATGATATAACCACAATGAGGTCCATGGTACAATAGTAGAACTCAACAAATCTGAAAATTTAAATTCATTATATTTTGGTTGATATAAGCAAAGCGTATCTCCGGGATAAGTATGCGGTATATCTTCTCCTTTAAAGTTCTTTATTAATACAGGGTTCAAAATTTTTATGATGGGTCGTTTTCGAAAATGATAAATTATTTGAACAGTATACACATCACTTCTGGAAGTTGGTTGTAATTCGCCTTTAATGCAAAGAGTATTTCTTTCAACACTTGTAGTGAAATTGATGTAATTGCGTTTGATGGATGCCATCTGCTCAATAATCGTTTTATCCTTTATTTTTAATCCGTAAATCATTTGCCCCCAAAAAATGTATTTGATTTAATAGTTGATGTTGCAGCAGCACCAATAGCACCAATAATCCCGGATCCTCTGTCAATTCCAAGCTGATTATTTTTTCTGTAACCCTCAAGCATTGTTGTTTGTTCGTTTTGTGCCTTAATCACTAAATCATTACCGAATAACCCTTTTAAAATCCTACTTTCAGTTAGCAGCCCTTGCTTTCTTTTAAGTGTTTGCCATTCGTTATACAGGTGCTGACAAAACTCTTTAAATGCTGTGTAGTACTCAGGTTCCCGTTCCCATTTGTCGGTGAAATCCTCTTGCTCATTCACAGGATTTAAAACCTTTATACGAGATGGCCCTCTGGCAACTTGGTTTTGTATTGCTGTAATAATATTATCTACTGTATCAAAAATACTGTCCTCTCCATTATAAAATCTTCCGGCTATAGTAGTCAGTACTATACTTGAAGTTTTATAATTGTCGTCTTTTTGAAAATAAATATCTCTGTAGCGTTTTATTAATTGTACTGCACGTTGCAAAGGTTTTTTATTATGAAAGTTATCGGCAGGCAGATGTTCCGCCCTTAAAGCTTTCTCAAGCAAGCTTTCTTTGACAAGATTAACTCTTTCCATAAACCAATTTGCATAACCTCTTGGGTTACTGCTTACCCACGTGCCCAGTTCTTTATCAGGCACCTTTAATCTGTTATCATCCCATTCAAACTCCTGTATACCGGGAAGAATATCCATGTGAAAATCACCTGCATAGTTGAGCCTTATACACCTGTTTTTTGTTTCCATCATTTCCTTATAAGTTGCATGTTCCTCCAGCCTCCTTTTTAATTCGACATAAATTTTTGATGGAGTAGACGTACCTAGTAGGGATGTAAGATGAATAGCAATGTCCAAGTCAAACTCATCCTTACTTATGGGTTTTACAGTAGTAAGGATTCTTACTGAGCCATGGGGATACACATCATACTTATAAGGCTTGAAAAACTTTTCGTCGCTTTCTATCCAGTCCTTTACAGCCTCATAATGCTTTTTCATCCTTTCGTATCGGGATTTATCAAGCTGTACAGATTCTGCCATTTTATCAAGCAAATCATCTATTTGTGTTCTTTGATCTTCTATCGTAATCATTTCGGTAAAATTTTAAATGTATGTGGAAGAATTACATCTCCCTTGTTTGATGCTCTTTTTTTTATTTCTTCAGGTGTAGCAAACAATATCTCTGTTTTATGATTTTGTAAATCGCTAATTGCTTTTTTTTGAATATCGTTTTCAGGGCGAAATTCAAAAATGTCAGCATATCTAAGTTCATCGTCTGGATATACAGGCGATTTTAAAACTCCTTCAATGTGCTTTCCAATAAACACATATTTTATATGCTTAAAAGCATCTTTTGGCAAAAGCCCGGGTTCAAGCAATTCCTCACAGAACTCCCGGTAGGGATCCATCTCACGGTTCTTTCTGCTTTCAAACCATTTTAAAAACTCTATTAAATTTTTTCTTTTCTTAATTATAATACGAAGATCATATTCTGTGTCCTCATCTCTTTGAACATGATTGCAGGGTTCAATCCCTAAGTTGTCAAACAGTTCTCTGTTTTCTTCTTTCAAATATTTGTATGCTCCGCCTATTGGTTGATAACCTGGATTATCTTTTTTATGCCTTTTAATAAGTGCATACTTTCCATTCACTTCTATCCTGAATAAATACGCCACTGTTACTCTTACCGGTTGATTCCTCTTATATATTTTAGTTTTCATTACTCCCCAACGCTCTTTATTTTCTACAATAAAAGCAGTGAATTCAATTATGCCACTAACAACAAATCCTAATGCTATCTTAAGAATAGTGCTCTTAACTTCGATACTGGTAATGAACATATATGATATCAAACCCAGTATGCCTATAATAAAACTGATTTTCCCTTTCATCTTCTTAACTTTTTTTAATACACTGCATTAAGTAACCTAATGTTATTTAATGCAGTGCGCAGTTTCGTAACCTAATTCTTGGTATCCTTGCGCGGTACAGGGTCATTTCCGTAAGAATCCTTGTCTCTGATCTTGCCATTAGTACCATGAATTACTACTTCCGATTTATTGTTTTTTGCAATCGGAATAGCGGCATTAATTGCCTGCTTTTGTGTGTCAGTAACTTTTGTGGCCTTCGCATTACCGGCACCTTTTACTTGCCATCCACCACCGGGACCGGGAGTAACATGAACATTCTTTCCCATTTTTTTTATTTAATTGGGGGTTAATAAAAATCTGTCCACAATATTGTGCGGAGTAGTGAACAGTAGTAGCCGAGAATGTAGTAGAAGGAAAGATAGCTTGCAGTTATCGGTTTTATACTATTTGCAAAGATTGCAATTAGCAGGTGTTGTTTATGTATAAACAGCACCTAACTTTACAGCCTGAAACAAAAATGGAAAAAGAGACATTCAAACTCATTTCCCGAAAGCCTTGAGGAGGTCAGATTCCTTGGGGCTTTCTCCTTCTTAAAAAACATTTTATATTATAATACCTTCCTTTTTCGCTGTCTTGCCATTTTATATCAAAATTATTGTTTTTGTATGATTGTTAATTATTTTAGTATACGATACTAACAATTTGTGCAAAACTCTTTACGCTAATTATTCAACCTAACTCTCACTTCTTCCTTGATCTTTACATTAGTATGAACAAAGTTGAAGTTGTTTAATAACTGAGTTACCTCATTATAAATATCCCCCTTCTTTTTTGTATCCTTAATTGTGACCATCAGGCAAAATTCTTGGCTCGGTATTATTTTTTGCATCTCGCATTTTACTTCTGTAAAATGTCTGAATAATCCTTCAAGTTTTAGGTACCAATTCTTAGGAGCTTTGAGATATTTCTCTTTATTACTTTCAGTAAACTCATCAAAGTTTACACTCCATTTTTTTACAGGCTGGTACTTATCACCGTAGGCCACAAGCATTCTTTCTGTTGCAAATGCTGTATCCATATTTTTTGTAGCTACTTTGCTATATACCGCTGTAGAAAGCAGGTTTTGTCTGCCACCTGCACCAATCGGGTTCTTAATGATTGGTTTCGTAGTATCTCTTTCAATTTTTTCATCATAGCTGCCAAACATTACGCTGATATTTGATTGACAATATTCTGCGCCCTGAGAAACATCTAAAATTGGTGCAGTTACTAAGGTTACTGTTACTTCACCATAATAAAATCCATCCTCATCTCTCATACTTTGAGGAAAAGGAAAATCAAGTATATCAATAAAATTTCCCTTCTCTAAAGTATCCTGAATTACAAGCGTAATCTCATTCGGCTCATTAAAAAGTATGTCTTTAATGTTGGAAGGCAAACCAAACCCTGCGGCATTAATTTTCTCTGCCATTCCTAGTTTCATTTCTTCAGGATACTTGGCTGAATGTATAATAAGTGCCTTTAGTAAAATGGGATTGAATTTTTCATTTAGCAAAGAATCGAGCCCGGCGGCGATAGCCGAAATACGAGGTGTAGAAAAACTCGTTCCTACTTGTGTTACTATATTGCCACCGGGTGAAAAAGATTTTACCGGTACAGTTTCAACCCCATTTCTTGCATTTAACGATGCAGCCCCACCAATATGTACAACATCAGGCTTTATCAAATGAGATGGCCCTGGTCCTAATCTTGAAAAGGAAGATGGATTTCTGTCATGCCCTATAGAGCCGACTACCAAACCCCTGACAGTATCCGCAGATTTTGCTATCCGCATCTTTGGCGCATTAATTTTAAAGTTGTTGCAATTACCTGCGGATTTGCAAATCAAAACATCATGTTGCTCTTGTATTTCATCTAATGCTTTTGCAAAGTCAGAAAACTCATAGAGATCAGCTTCCCTGTCTGTTCCTAATGATAGATTCCAAATCTTTATATCATCGTTCCTGCTTATAGAATCCCTGATTTGTTCAATTAATTCGCTTTCATAAATTTTTTGTTTGTTTTTATCTGGCATTACAATAGCCTCAAACAGCTTGCATCCTTCAAACCCGGTGTATTCTTCTCCCTCAAGTTCATCGCCATAAATTATTACACCGGCAACAAAGGTTCCGTGCTGCTTATTTACATCTGCGTCCTGATAATAAGTGATATTTGTTCCATGAAGCCACGGACTTAAATGGGGTATATCAGCAATACCGCTGTCTAAAACACCAACAACAGGATAATTTATCCCGGCTTTTGGTTGCCTTATCTGAATTGTATCATCAGTGGCTATTTCATCCATCGTAACATCATAAGTAGGCATCTCAGTTACAAGCTGGATACCATCAAATTCTTTAAGATCTTCCAGTACATCATGAGTAACACCATTAACACGATAAATATTTAAGTCTCCTGAGTAAACAGCTCTTTCAAATTGTAAATTATTTTGACTACAATAAGTTTCAAATGCTTTTATTAAAATGCTATCTAAGTCCCCATTGCCGTAATTAAACAGCTTCACTTTTATCACCGTATCATTATTTGCTTCAACTTCAATAACCGGTTTAAACTCTTCTACATTGCTAATAGCAGAAATGCCTACCATAGTGGAATAACTGGGATATGCATTATCTACTTTTGCTAAATTCTTAACAATAGCTTGCAAATCATTCTCATTATCTATTTTTACCAGCACTTCATCTTCTCCGCTTACGCCTATCGTATTAAGCTTTCCTGCATTAAATAGATTTCCAATTTCCCGTCTGTAGGTTTTTGCTAATGCATCTTCATTTACTTTTAGTTTCAGTACAGAAGGAATGTAATTATTATTCTTCCTTTTTTCTGTCAGCTTATCTGAAATTGATCCAAGAACGTCCCTTACATACATAGACCTTTCATAAAGAGCTTGTGGTTCGGTTAATAGCCAAGGGGGTGGATTTCCGCCACCACCACCTTCTGTATCCATTTGATCTTTCTGCCTTTTTTGAAAGAATTTTATAGGAAGATTTTTTTCTGCCATTGTTTAAGATTGTTTGTTTAAATAATTCCTCACCTGCCGCAGCGAAACTTTCATTCTTTCAGCTATGGCAGCTTGAGGTATTCCATTATCATTAAGAAACTCAACTAATTTATCAATGGATAAATCTCCGTGGTGGTTGAAATCAAATAACTCTACTAATAGATTCTCATAGGTAAGTATATCCTTACCGTTAATTATCGCCTGTGCTTTTGCATTGTTAATAATGCTTTTTATATCCGAAGGTGTTTTGCCTTCAAGCAACTTTATAAGTTTGTCAGTTCGCTTATCATCTTTAGTAAAATCGGTTACAAAATCATCTATAAAAGTTTTTACAAGTTCAATGATCTCCCCATCCTGCGGCGCACCAATTTCAATAACAGTATTAAATCTTCTCCAAATTGCTTTATCGAGTAATTCAGGATGATTAGTTGCAGCTATTAAAATATTATGTTTTGCAAACGCATCAATATTCTGAAGAAGGCTGTTGATCACTCTTTTTAATTCTCCTAATTCATATTGATCATCTCTTGCTTTTGCAATTGCATCAAATTCGTCAAGAAATAAAATACACGGTTTGTTGTCGGCGAAATCAAAAATTTTCCTGATGTTCTTTGCTGTATTACCGAGTAGAGATGAAACAATTGCATCAAACCTTGCAATTACCAATGGTAATCCTGTTTTTTCAGAAATATATTTAGCCACAGTTGTCTTGCCACAACCCGGCTTTCCATACAACAGCAATGTGTTTGACATATCAACACCTCCTCTTATCAACTGGTTTTGATGTTTAACCATGCGGATAAAATCTTCAATCTTGTTATCAACAAGTTTTGGGAGTACTATTTGTGTATGCTCTTTGGGTGGTATTTCAACATCAACAATACTTAATCTGCTTTCTTGGTCAAAAGGTGTAGTTAACAACTCATCCATAGTTACGGTTGTAGCAGGCCCATTATCAATGGCTCTCAATATCATCTTAGCCATCTTATTGTCACCATCTTTATCAAGCTTATCTGCCAACAATTTTGAATAGTTGTGAACCTTCTTAGGGTCTTTGGCCAATCCACCCTCTATTATTCTTAGTATTTCAGTGTACATAGGATTTTCTATCATTTAGTGGTACAAAAATGCAGTATTTCGTAATAAAAAACAAATAAAACGAAATATTTTAACAAATATCGTATTTTAATTCCTTCAACTCTCAAAAGCACTACAATTTATTGGGTTAAATTATCCGTTCTTAGTATTTATGTTTAATTTCTCTTTTATACCATGCAAGACCTGAATAAAATTGTTTTTGAAGAAATAGTAATGTTCCGCATTTCTGATAAAGTAATAAGTATCTGGTTTGAAGGATTGCCAAAAGATGTACATTTTTCACTCTCATTAAACACAGAAAATCCTGACATAAACTTACATGTTACAAGAGAAATAAATAATCCCGGAAACAAACCGAAGTATGAAATCTTTAGAATAGCTAAAGATATTTGTAATGATATCGGAACAAATTTTGGAAGATATCTTTTACACAAGTCCTTAACTGTATTGGATATTAATAAACTAAACTCAGCAGTTGTTCCACGATTTATTTCCCATGAGAGCATGAAGGCGCACTTTTTTTATTTTTCTATTGAAGAGCAGTTAACGCAGTTAGCTTCCAATTTTTTTAAATTAAAAGGAAGAAAAGAATTAAGGGTAAGAAATAACGCTATTGAAGAATTAGAAAAACTTGTACCGGATGAATTAGCATTTATAGAATTGTACAATGATGCACCGGAAGTTGAGGATTTTAAGAATGAAAATATCCAAAGCGGTATTATTGTTACAGATAAAAATTTTTACTCAGTAATTTATTATAATGGGAAGTGGTACTTACCTAACCGCGTTACCGCACTTGAGGATTTGATGTTGGAATTTTGTGGTGAAAAGTTAACCAGGCAATTGTATTATCGTATAAAAAAAGGTATTACGATCGTAAGAAATGCAAACTCATTTGATGAAATAAAGCATTTGGGCAACCGTTTTAGAATTAGCCACAAGTAAAAAAAAGGGAAAAGTATATTTCTTTAAATGCTATGAGAATTGTGCCCGGTGTTCCCTAAAAAGTCCGGCTTGCATAGCTGTTATCCCACCCTTTATTTTCCCCGCTCAGGTTAATGCTTTACAAGGTAATAAGGTCTCTCTCCAAGGCAGGTTCAGCAAGCAAGTGCGCCATCCCTTTGTAGCAGCTGCTTATAAGATTTCTATAGCCTTTTAAGGCAGCGCAGCAGCTACAAAGCCCTTCGGGTGCTTCGCAGGTTGTCACATTCCTTGCCGTTCACCTGCCTTTGGTTCGGGCAGCTACCTGTGTTCTGCTTACCCACTTTATCCATTACTTCCTCCGTTTCGTTTCATTACGTTTCATTCAC
>JAYVVD010000286.1:0-2413 GCA_043787295.1 Ferruginibacter sp.
GTAAAAGAAGCCAACAGCGCACTTTTATGGTATAATATTTATTTTTTATTTTGGATAACCATGCTGCCATTTGCTATTGCTATGGTAGGTGATCATCCACTTGTTCCGCTTGCGGCAGTAAGTCTGGGGTTTGTTTTGTTGATGGCTTCTATAGCTGCTTACCTGTTGCTTCGTTATTCTTTCGTAAAATCCAAACTGGTAGATGAAACGCTTTCTCATGATTCTATTGACCATGGGCTCAGCAAAAACATAACAGCAATTGTGATTACGTTTTTAGGAATATTGATAGCTTTTAAATGGGTTTATATTTCTTATTGTATTTACTTTACCGTTCTAATTATCTTTATAATTCCATTAAAAATGGAGAAAAGATTGCGGGGTTCAAAACAGATAACCCAACAAGAAACAAGTACATCTATTTAATAATAATTTAAATTAAAACGCATGAAAAGAAACGCAACAGCTGTTTGGCAAGGAACCGGTAAAGAAGGCAAAGGTCATTTATCCACCCAAAGTACTACATTAGATAAAACCCAATATTCTTTTAAAAGCCGCTTTGAAGATGGTGTGGGTACCAACCCCGAAGAACTTGTGGCAGCAGCACATGCAGGTTGCTTTACAATGAAATTAAGTTTTGTATTGCAGGAAGCCGGCTTTACTGCTGACAACATTGAAACCAAATGCGATATTGACCTTATGGATGGCGCAATTACCTCTTCTCATCTTACCGTAAATGCAACAATACCAAACATTACAAAAGAGCAGTTTGATACAGCAGTTACTGATGCAAAAGAAAATTGTCCTATCTCAAAATTATTCAATACTAATATTACAGCAGAAGCTACTCTTTTGTAAAAAATTAATTATAAAAGCCAGCCATGGCAATAATTACCATAAAAGGAAATTATCGGGTGGCTGGTTTTTTTTATTTATATGTTTGCTATCATTTTAAATTAATATAGCAAATACTACATGCAAACCCAAGCAAAGGTTTCAGTTATTATGGCTGTTTATAATACAGATTTTATGTATGTAAAAAGAGCCATTGATTCGGTACTAAAACAAAGTTTTCAAAATTTTAAATTAATTGTTGTAGATGATGGGAGTGATTACGATCCAGAACAAAAATTGCTTCGTTACATAGAACCATTTAAACACAAAATAACTTATCTGCACCATCCTAATTGTGGACAATCACAATCAATAAATAAAGGAATTTTACAAAGTGAAAGTGATTACATTACTATTTTAGATTCAGATGATGAATATGAACCGCACCATTTACAGACTTGTTTAAATGAAATGCCCCATGCAGATTTAATTGCATCTACCACAAAGACGATTGTAGACAAAGAAGAGGATTATTATGTACCTGATAAATACGATCGCTCAACAAATGTACATGTTGATGATTGTATTTTATTTGCCACCCTTTTTGGCAAAAAAGAAATTTTTACCACCCTTAAATTTCATACTACTTATGCAGCTGATGCCCATTTTTATGAAAGAGCAGCTGAGCAATTTAAAGTGAAGAAAGTAGATTTGCGTACTTATATTTATTATCGCAATAACCCAAACAGTATTTGTGCAAAGATGAAAAACGAAAAATTTATACTAGTTGCATAAACCTAATATGCCAACAAAAAAAAATTACGATCAAATTATAATGAGCTGCCTGCTTACGGGTATACATGATGTTAACAGAAACACCATCTTACAAAGTGATGATTACAGTTTGGTGAAAGATTGGGCAGATTCTATAACTGACTTAAATCTTCAGGGAATAATTTTTCATAATAATTTTTCTGCAAAAACTTGTTTAGAAAATGAAAATGAAAATATTCAATTTATACAGGTAAAACATGATGAAGCGTTTAACCCAAACGTATACCGTTACTTTATTTACAAAGATTTTTTAGAAAAAAATAAAGATTACACTAAGGCTGCTTTTTGTACAGATATCAGCGACGTTGTAGTGTTGAAAAATCCATTTGTACAACCGCTTTTTTTGAGCAATCCGAATAAAATATTTTGCGGAGATGAGCCAAAAAAATTAAACGATGAATGGATGCGGGAACATGCTGAGCATTTAAGAAACCATATACCTGATTATGCTGAGTATGAAGAAACTTTTAAGGATAAGCAATTATTAAACTGTGGCATTATTGGTGGAGGTATAAAAGTGATGCAGAAATTTATTGTGGCACTTACTGAAATTCATAAAAGATACAATCAACACAATCAAACAGCTTTTACAGGGGATATGGGTGCATTTAATTATCTAGCAAGAACAAAATACCATAACCTTATTTGCCATGGCGAACCTGTAAATACAGTATTTAAAACCTACGAAAACAACAAAATCAATTGCTGGTTTAGGCATAAATAATATTTCTCCGGAGATTATTTTTAC
>JAYVVD010000287.1:0-2753 GCA_043787295.1 Ferruginibacter sp.
GGTACTGTACCCTTTGTGTTAACATCTTGAAATGATAAATAGAGTCTGCTTTTATCATCACCTGCAGAATAAGATACATCGTTTTGAGTAGTTACACCAGTATTGAAAAACTTTTCACGAGCATTTGGAACAGCGGAATAGTCTGCAGAATTCTGACCTATAACATATGAACCATCGGGTTTATAAATTCTGATAGGAGCACCTAAAGGAACTCTCTGTCCGTTAAAACGGGGACCGTAGTTCTGATTTTCGTAGGGAACATATTGCACATACGGATTACCGGGAATGGATACACAACCGGCACACGCTGGATCAGAAGAACCACCTGGTGTATTCACAACACCTTCACCACTTGATTGTCCAAATTCATTTTGAAATTTAGATAGATATGCAATATTTTCAAAACTTACTGTACTGCTTAATTTAATTTGTGGCTTACCCCTGGTTCCTTTTTTAGTAGTTACGATTATTACACCATTGGATGCACTCGAACCATATAATGCAGAAGCCGATGCACCCTTAAGTACGGTCACGTTTTCTACATCATTTCCATTTATTTTTTCAAGATAAGAAATAGGCAACTGTATATCATCAACAACAAGCAATGCCTGATTGTTACCTAATATAGAACGGTTACCACGCAAAGTGACACGCACACTTGGTTTTACACCATTGTTTACAAGATTTATTTGTAATCCTGATACTTTACCTGCTAAACCTGTACCGATATTTACCACTTTTGCCTGGTTTAAATCGGTGGTGTTTATAGTGGTAGTAGCGTAACCTAATTCTTTTGGCTGTCTGCGAATACCTAAGGCAGTTACAATTACCGTATTTAGTTCTGTTCCTTCATTGCGCTTTACAGAAAAGTTGGCTACATTAGAAGAAGCGAGCATATCTTTTTGAGGAATACCTGCACCCGTTACACGTAATGTTGCATTTGGTTCAACATTTGAAAGACGAAAGTTACCATTTTGGTCTGATGCTGTTCCTATCTTGGTACCTACAACTCTGATAGAAGCACCTTCTACAGGATTCCCTTTCTCATCAGTTACAGTTCCGGTCACCACCCGGCCTTGTGCGAATGCCAATACTCCAAAGAGCATGAACATCACAATCAGTGATAAAATTCTTGTCATGGGCAATTTGTTAAAGTTTAATGAATTGTAAAAATAAGGATATTTTTAAACGTAAAGAAATTGTTAATTAGATAACTTTTATATGATTCAATATAAATGACAAACCAAGAACAATTAACGCTGCTTATTTTGTTAAAAAAATTAAAATTTATACAATACCTGCAGTTTCACCTCCGTTTTGTGGTTTTTATTGATTTCGTCTAATGAAGAACCAGTTTTAGTTTGATCCGGATAAAAATATTGTGCAGCCTTTGCCCATATGGTAAGTTTTCTCGTAATGTCATAATTTAAATTCAAATAATAACGGAAACCCTTTCCATAAAATACAGGTATAGAAAAGTAATATAATATATCATTTTCGAAAGCATACAGCCTACTGTTATATCCATCAGTTTCAAAGTATTGCAATCTGATATTCCCTGAAAAATTTTTTAAAGGCGGATTATAGAGAACATCTGCATACATTAAAAACCCTTTTTCAAAAGCTTTGCCTTTTTTATCGAACCAAACGGTTTCAACCCTGCTTCTAAAGGTAAATGTATTGGTTAATTTATAATAGAATTGAGTTCTCCAGTTTTGTTTTGACTGAGGAACAACAGGGCTCAACGTTAGTTCCTGCGGATTATAATTAATAGATTTTGTTTCGGATTTAAATCTGGTATAAATTTCAAATAATTTAGTTGGATTATAAGTGATTTGTGCAACATAATCTGATCCGTTTGAAGGTGTATTTACTCTATATTTTAGCCACGGAAACCTGTATAAATCTACATAACCATCTATTCTCCACACATCGGTAGGCTTTATCGAAATACCTGAAAAAAAACCTTTTTCATTAGTTGGATAAGTGTTTTCGGTAAAGGCATTTGTGTACAAAGACTGGTAACCTTTGTTTATATTTCTATACACAAAACTCAAATCAACATTTGCGGCAGCGCTGATTAACAATCCGTTTAAAAATCCGCTGTATTTTTTATCAGTAATAGCTGCTTCTCCAAAAAAATGTAAATTCTTAAATGTATAGCTATAATCAGTACTGTAATTGCCAAAACTTTTTCCGTTTAATGCATAAAAATTATAAGGCTCCGGTTGTTTTTGTAATGGATATTTTAAACTGTATTGAATGGCGCTTAATCCTACATGGAAACTTTTTATTTGGTAGGCAACATTTCCTCCAAAAGCGAGTTGCTTTTGTATGCCTTTATCCGCTACTTCGCTTTTGGTACGGTGAAAACCTGAAATTTGTAGCGCTGTTATAAAATCATCTTGTGTTTGTGTGCTGTCTCCTGCGGCAAAATTTGCATCTACATTTCTAAAGGAAGCAAACAAAGTTCCTTGCCAGTTCTTTTTTGCCAGTGTAATACCAATGCCTCTGTGAAAATTAACTTCGCCCGCTGAATTATAAGGCCGTAAAACATCTGCCTGCCTTTTAGTCGATAAAACATCGGGGCTTTTTTTAAAAGCTATGCTCATCCACTGGGTTAACCCCTGCCCCATGTTAACTGTATAATCGCCAATTGCCAGCGATTTTATTATACCGATGTTTTTTGCAAAAAAATGAAAAGAGTAAAAATCAAATCCCTGTTTTTGCGCTCCTTTAAAAAATTGTTCACC
>JAYVVD010000288.1:0-10758 GCA_043787295.1 Ferruginibacter sp.
AAGGTTGAAATTCAAGATAATTTCTTGATAATGCTTCAAGTTGATTGATGGATGTTTTCGGGTTTGAAAAATCGTAAGTAGAAATAATATTTTTTACTGCTTTAAAGTACTCTTTGGCTTTTTCAGATTTTAGTGCACTCGAATCTACATCATCCATCAAATCATTTTTAGGAATCTCCCCTTTTATGGTTGTAAAATATTCTAAAGATTTTCCTCTTTGTGCAGGTACGCCAAAACCCTGACTCTTATGTCTGCTGCGGCTTTCAGCTGCTATTTCACCATAACTTTTACCTAATACAGGATTGTAAACGCCACAGTCAATTTTAAACTGATCTTCTCTTGTTGTATTATTTCCGCCGAAATTAAATGTATTCCACATCAATCTTTTTGCCTGCCAGACAGAAACGTATTTTAACTGCTCAGGAAATTTTGCAGGGTCTGCAGCCGCATCAAATGCTTCGCCTGCAAGTATGGCTGATGCTGTATGGTGACCATGTCCACCTTCGCCGGTTGTTGGAAAACGGGTAATAATTACATCAGGTTTAAATTTTCGAATTACCCAAACCACATCTGCTAAAATTTTATCATGGCCCCAAATGCGTAAGGCTTCTTCAGGATTTTTACTGAAACCAAAATCGAATGCACGGCTAAAAAATTGTTCTGCTCCATCAATGCGACGTGCAGATAAAAGCTCCTGCGTTCTAATTAATCCAAGATCAATTCCCTGATCATCACCAATTAAATTTTGTCCACCATCACCTCTTGTAAGACTTAAATATCCAGTACGGAATTTTCTTTCATTTGCCAGATAAGCAAGTAATCTTGTATTCTCATCATCAGGATGGGCTGCCACATACAATACACTTCCAAAAACTTCAAGCTTTTTCATTTGCTGTAAAATATCAGCTGCAGATGAGGTTGCAGGGTTTTGTGCATGTATCTTGTTTAGAAAAAATGCAACTCCTATAAAAAGCAAAAAATATTTCTTCATTATTTAATTATTTTTTTAACCTGTTAAATAAATTTAATTATTGACCTATGAAAAACACCGCATTAGTAAACAGCATTTTTCCATTTTCCCAAAAGCTTCTAAACAGTGGATTATCTGCAAAGAAAACCACTGATCCCCTACCCATTGGCAATTCACCTAAAAGCACAGCATCTTTTAAATTCGTCTTTACTTTATTGCCTACAAAACCTGCAACAGGCTGCGTTTTTTTTATAACACCTACGTTCCATCCTTCCCGTAAATATTCGTAAGCATTTTCATTTAATTTAAGTGTGTAATAATAATTTGGGTATCCATAACCAAGTGGATGTGTATTGTCCAGTTCCATCTTGTATATAGCACCGGGTATATTATTGGTAACACTTTCTTTTTCTCTTTCTGCATATTTTTTTATAGCACTATAACCGAGTGCAGTATCAGTTTTATCTACAGGCAGTTTTTTTAATTTAATTCCCCAGTCAAGCGCTGAAATTTGTTTCACCGCATTTTCCACAGCAATCAATTTTCCACCATCCTTTATCCATTGCTTTAATCCAAATGCGGCCTCTTTATTATTTAAAAATTTATAATTTCCATCAACAATTATAATTGTGGTGTAACTTTTAAAATCTGTGTTATCAAACTCTTTTGCATTTATAAGAGTAATTTTTTTATTTAACTGCTGCTCAAACAAATGCCATACTTCACCTGCTGCTGTGAATGATACACCCTCACCGGTAAGTAAAGCAACTTTAGGATTTTTTACAAAATGAATTTTATCTGACCCAGCATCAAACCCATTCTGCGAAAACCCGGAGGATACAACTTTAAAATCAGTTTTAAATTGTTCAAACAAAGAAATTATTTTATCGATTTTATCTTCATTCCCTTTACGAAGTATCAGTAAACTGCCTTCTTTGTACTGTGCACCATCATTTACAAAGGCAGCTTCTGCAAATCTCAGTTTTACATTTGCATCCAGTAATGCGCTAACTAATTTCGTTTCATTAAAACTATTATAACCTACTATAAAGGCATACACATTTGTGTTTGTTGAGGCAGATGAAACATTTATATTTTCATTAACTGTGGAGGGAAAAGTTTCTTTTGCTGCATAGGTTTGTAATCCATATGCGTAAGGCAATGCCCAAGCTGTAATATCGTAGGTAGCACTGTCATTCAATTTTGGCTGAGGCTCGAACAATACTTTTAATAATGCAGCTTTAGGCTGAGCGCTATTTATAATAATGTCATTTTTTTGAAGTGTAAAATTTTCTTCTTTTTGATTGAAATAGTTATAGCCTTTTGTGCTGTTGTTGGTTGTTGCAAAACCGAAACTTATTTCATTTTTTTTAAGAAGATTTTTTAATGCAGAAATATTTCCATTTCTAGTATTTCTTACAACGTAGCTTTTGTAAATGTTGTTTGTACCAGTATTACTTTCATCAAAATATTTTTTAAAATTAGATACCAGTTTGCCAGCATTTGCTGATGCAATTTCTATGGTGCTGATGCTTGTTGCAAAATGATGCTCAATTCTGTCCGCTAATGTTAATGTATCTCCGTTTTCTAATGCAATTGCTACACCACCACGGTTGTTTCCTGCCTGTTCGTATGTCATACCGATACTTCCATTAAATAAGGGGTACGTATCACCGTAAGACGGATAAAACAAATCAAAATATTGCTTGGTAAAAAACAACCAGCCATTTGCATCAAAATACTTAGCGTGATTTTTACCCACAGTCACCTGAAAGTCTTTTTGCCATTGCGTAACTACTTCATGCACTGGCTCTGCGGCAGGTGCAAAATAATAAGGTGAATTGGGAGATTGTTCATGAAAATCGCAATGTATTTGCGGCATCCATTGCTGGTATTTTACAAGACGTGTTTGCGATTCAACCTGTGTTTGCCATGCCCAGTCACGGTTTAAATCAAAATTGTAATGGTTGGTTCTACCCCCCGGCCAAGGTTCATCATGTTCCCTTGCATTAACATCAGCATTTGGAAACTTACCACTCATTTGTGTAATCCAGTTTACATATCTCTCACGCCCATCAGGGTTTAAACAGGGGTCGATAATTACCACAGTGTTTTTCATCCATTCGTTTAATGATGCATTTTTACCGCTCAATATTTCATATAAAACTTTCATCGAAACTTCAGAGGAACTCGGCTCATTGCCATGAACATTATAACTAAGCCAAACAATAACCGGAGCATTAATATCTCCCGGTTTATCATTAAGTAAACCAGTTAGCCTCAAATTATTTTTACGAATCTCGTCAATTCTTTTAAAATTTTCTTTAGACGCTATAACTGCCGTTAGCAGTGGTCTACCTTCGTTTGTCTCGCCATATTTGTCTAGTTTTATTTGGTCAGGTAATGCATTGGCTACTGACTCAAAATAATTTACAAGTCGGGCATGTGCAGTAAATTTACTTCCGAGTTTATAACCCAGAAAAGCATCCGGAGTTGCAATGCTTTGTGCATTACTAGTAAAAGCAAGTGCACAGAAAAATAATAAGCTAAGGGTTTGTTTGTACATATATGTATGGTTATAGCAGTGAAATTATATTGTAAAAAAATAAAAAACGATTTTATTTTACTACTTTTTTTTAGAAAAAAAATGCTTATTAAAAATGTAGACGCTTGAAAAGCATTTGCAAAATCAAAACCTTACATTTGATAATGAAAAAAATTTTATTGCTTGTCACATTTTATTGGGCTATTGTAACTCAGGCGCAGCTTAACCATTTTAAGTATACCAATACCAAAAACATGACCGTAAACAAGGCTGCTGTAGTATCTGCACATGCACTTGCAAGCAATGCGGGCTTAGCGGTAATGAAAAAAGGCGGCAATGCTTTTGATGCTGCAATTGCTACACAACTGGCGCTTGCAGTCGTTTATCCCGGTGCAGGTAATTTAGGCGGCGGTGGTTTTATGGTTGCACACACTAGTTCAGGGAAAAATATAGCACTTGATTATAGAGAATCTGCACCTATAAAAGCTACTAAAGATATGTACCTGGACAGCGCCAAAAATGCTGTAACTATTTTAAGTATGGAAGGCAGGCTTGCAAGCGGTGTTCCGGGAACAGTTGCAGGTTTATTTGCTACGCTAAAATATGCCAAACTTCCTTTCTCAATATTAATAGAAGAAGCTATAAGCCTTTCAGAAAATGGTTTTGCGCTTACGAAAGCACAGGCGGAAGATTTTAATAACAGTCGAGCAGTTTTTTTAAGAAATAATAAAAAAAACAGCGTTGCATTTTTAAAAGATAACCCTTGGAAGATGGGAGATACTTTGATACAGACTGAACTTGCTAACACCTTAAAAAGAATAAGAGATAAAGGTGTAAAAGGTTTTTATGAAGGAGAAACGGCTAAACTTATTGCAGCTGAAATGAGCAGTGGCAACGGAATTATTACTGAAAATGATCTAAAGAATTATAAGGTTAGAGAAAGAGTAGCTATGCAGTTTCCTTACAAAGGCTATGAAATAATTACGATGCCTTTGCCAAGCAGTGGCGGAATTATTTTACAACAGTTATTTAAAATGACGCAACAAAAAAAATTAGCTTTTTATCCGTTTCAATCTGCAGAAAGTATACAGCTTATTGTAGAAGCTGAGCGACGTGCTTTTGCAGACCGGGCAGAATTTATGGGCGATGAAGATTTTGTAAAAGTTCCCGTGAAGACACTGGTAAGTGAACAATATTTAAAAAACAGAATGACAGATTATGTTGAAGGAAAAGCAGGTGACAGTAAAAAGATTAATCCCGGACAAATAAAAGAAAGTGAAGAAACTACGCACATCAGTATTACAGATGCTGAGGGAAATGCAGTTGCAGTAACGACTACATTGAATGATCATTTTGGAAGCAAAACAATTATAAGCGGTGCCGGATTTGTAATGAACAATGAAATGGATGATTTTAGTGTGAAGCCCGGCGTACCGAATATGTATGGTGCCATTGGAAATGATAAAAATGCGATTGCACCCGGCAAACGAATGTTGAGCAGCATGACACCCACAATTGTACTTAAAAACAATATACCATATATTGTTGTAGGCACACCCGGAGGGACTACTATTCCAACAAGTGTTTTTCAAAGCATTATAAATATTGTAGATTATAAAATGAGCGCTGAAGATGCAGTAAACAAACCCAAATTCCACCACCAATGGCAGCCTGATGTGGTGTATGTAGAAAGTGATTTTGATAAAAATGCTCAAGCCAAACTTACTGCAATGGGCTATAAAATAGTTAAACGTGGTACAATTGGCAGAACCGAATTAATACAAATAAAAAATAAAAAAATAATTGCAGTTGCTGATAAAAGAGGTGACGATGATGTAAGAGGATATTAAAAATGATCATGCATTTTGAGGATGTCGCTATGTTGCTTTATTTTCTAAAAGTGAATAAACAACAGCATCAATAAACTTCCCGTCATAAAATCCATTTTCTTTAAAATGGGCTTCTTTTATAAAATTATTTTTTTCTAAAACCCTTGCTGATGCTGTATTTTCAGGATCGATTACTGCTTCAAGAGAGTGCATATTCATATCATTAAAACCATAGTCAACAACTAATTTAATGGCCTCAGTTACAATTCCTTTTCCTTGAAATTCAGGCGAAAGCATATATCCAATTTCAGACCTGAAACACTCCCATTTAATCTGGTAATGCCCAATAAAACCAATTAAGGTATTATCTCCTTTTAGTGTGATAGCCCAGTTAATTCCTTCATTGGTTTCCAATTTTTTTCCCATCATATTGATCAGAGCCATTGCATCGTTAGGATTTGCACACAAAGGCCTTGGAACATATTTCATCACATCAGCATTGCTCCTCAAAGCAAATATTTCATTCACATCAGCAGGCGTAATCTGTCTTAACAGCAAACGGGGCGATTCTAAATTTTTGAATGGTAGAAAACAAAATGGGTCCATAACTAATGTTTGTTTAAAATTAAAAATTATTTTATTTTCTTCTTCAATGTTTTGAAATCAATATCCATCACATCATACTTTTCATTAGTTTTCCACGAGTAATGCCACCATTCTGTTTCAAGGCTATTGTATCCAAATTTTTCCATCGTTGATTTTAAGAGGTTTCTATTTGATATAACCTCATCGGAGAGATTTTTTGTAAATGTATGATGTGCGCTGTCTGTAAAATTATCAAAGGCTGTTCCCATATTTAATTCATTTGAAGTTTTAAGATCAACAATAGTTAGGTCTACGGAAATTCCTCTGTTGTGCCCACTTCCATAAACGGGATTTGCAACATAGCGCTCATCATGTATTATTGTCCACATTAATTTTGTTACCGAGTATGGGCGGTATGCGTCAAATACTTTTATACCCAATGCCATGCTTTTAAAATACTCCTGAACCAACAACAAAGCTGCTGCTGCATCTTTCCGCAAAAATGTTGTAGAAGCTGAACTGTATAATCTTTGTTTTGTAAAATTATTGGCTGTATTATATTTTAAATCCAGCATTATATCAGGCATAATTTTTTGCAGATTGATCATTATATTCTTCTGATTTATATAAGTCGATTTTTTATATTCTTTAATTGTTGAAATGATTATCTGCGGTTGTGAGATAGCTGATGACACAATAAAAAATAAACTAACAAAATTTAGATAGGGACTTAACTTCACTTGATATATGTTTAAGAATTAATTTTATAGTTTCAATTAAAGTAATTTCCTGAGAAATAACGTTATTGCGATTTCTTAATATTTGTTTAAAATTTATACAAAGCAAAAATTATTTCTTTACATGAATATAAGATTAAAAATGTTTGAATGAATGTAGAAACAATAGACAACAATGGTATAGGCATAAAATTAATAAGTACTCAAGCCGAACTTGCTGAACTTACTGAAAAATTAAAAACAAAAACTGCTTTTGGATTTGACACTGAATTTGATAGATTTTGCAGAGAGTATGGATTTAAACTTTTTTTATTACAAATTTTTGACGGGGAAATCTGTTATCTCGTAGATCCTTTGGCGGTAAAAGATTTAACGGCATTATGGACCATTTTTGAAGACCGCTCTATATGTAAGGTTGTATATTCTTCCTCTGAAGATATTCAACTTTTAAAACTAAATGGATGTAACACTAAAAATATTTATGATCTGCAGATGGCTGCAAAACTTTGTAATCATAACGCCAATTCATTTTCTGACCTTGTAAAAGTTATGTTTAATGTGGAGTTAGATAAGAGCATGCAACGTTCTAACTGGCGTCCCAGACCTCTCAATAGAGCGCAACAGATTTATGCGAGCAATGATGTAATATGGCTTTTAAAACTAAAAGATATTTTTAGTAAAACAGCCGCAGAAAATGCTGTAACAGCAATGATTGAAGCAGAAAATTTATTGTGCGAAGACGTAGTAGCAACCATATATACCGTAAAACTTTCAGCCAAACAAAAAGCAACAAACAGCAATTACCACCAAAATGAATTACTTAAACTTTTTCATCTTCGCAACAAATTTGCAGAGCAATATAACATGCCTCCTTTTCAGGTTATGGCAGATGGTGCATTGGAAAAAATTATAGCAGACAAAAATATTTTTCTGAATGATCCTTTTAAAAAAGATTATTGTTTAAAATTATTAAATGATGAAAAAAACAAACAACTTTTTTATGAAGCAGTTGTTTCAATTGATGAAAACATAGCAAATATTCCAACTAAAAAAATATATGAAAAAAATGGAGATCGAAATTATTATAAAGCACCATCAAAAGAAACAGTTGAGAATAAATGCAAAAAAATAAGTGACATCGTAACTAGTATCTATGGTGAAAATGCAGCAGAATACATTTTAAGAGGATTAAAAAAATCACTTTTAATAATGCCTTACACCGAAATTAAATTAAGAAGCTACCAACATCAAATAATTACAGAGATCTGCAACAAATTAAATATTGAATTGTAGGAAAGAAAAGTACCGCCATTGCAAAAAGCCATTAATTACCTCATAAAAAAAAATAAAATATTTTCTCAGATTATTGAGCAATATGGTGTCCCTGCTATTCCTAAAAGACCACAGGGTTTTGAAACATTGGCTTTGTTAATTTTAGAACAGCAGGTTTCAATTGATTCAGCCAAGGCTACATTCTTAAGATTAAAAAATACAGTAAAATCTTTTTTGCCGAAAAAATTATTGGCCTTAACTGATGATGATTACAGAGCATGTGGCGTAAGCCGACAAAAAACTTCTTACATAAAAGCATTGGCAAGTGCTGTTATAAATAAAGATATTGACATTGAAAGTCTACCATTTAAAACCCCTGAAGCAGTTAGGGAAGAACTCATTAAAATAAAAGGAATTGGAAACTGGACAATTGATGTTTACTTAATGTTTTGCCTTCAGTCAACCGATATTATTCCGCTAGGAGATATTGCAGTTGTAAATACAATGAAAGAATTGTTTAATATTGAAGATAGGAGTGAAATGGAAACTTATTCCCAGTCGTGGAGCCCACACCGGTCTGCAGCTACATTTTTACTCTGGCATTATTATCTGGGCAAAAGAAAAAGAAAAGTCACTTACTAATTCACAAACCACCACCTGATTCCAAATCGTATCATGAGCCCTTGGGTTGGATAATGTGGAGCCGCAAAATTATTATCTACAAAA
The DNA here is from genome assembly GCA_043787295.1 of Ferruginibacter sp. Classification (GTDB taxonomy): domain Bacteria; phylum Bacteroidota; class Bacteroidia; order Chitinophagales; family Chitinophagaceae; genus Ferruginibacter. The sequence goes on from JAYVVD010000288.1 coordinate 8,665, forward strand.
CCAAACCCATTTGAAAAATTTACGGTATTTAAATTTTCTGCACGCAAAAAAGCTGCAAAGCCTTTTATCCTAAAGTTTAAAAAAGCTGCAACATCGGGCCTGTTTTTTATTGTAGCAGTGTCCTGTGGACTAAATTGCCCTAACAAAGGAGAATAGTTATTGGCTTTATATGCTGTATAATAACGCACTTCCAAGCCCGTACTAATTTTCAAATTTTTAAACAAACTTCCTTCAAAAGCTATTCTGCTCCTTGTAAAAAGAAAAGGAAGTTTTACAGGCGCTGCCTTATCTGTTTGCTGCAATGTTGCATCTGCATAATAAAAAAAATTCTTTTTAAGTTTTATTCTTTTGGATGCAAAAAACTGTAAAATATTTATTGGCTTATTATACTGCGCCGTTTGATAATAATTTTTAAAATAACTGTAGTTGGTTAAAAGATAATTATTAAAACCCAATTTTATAAATGAGTTACTTGCAGTTGCACCAAAAGAAGTAATATTTTCTTTTTTATAGTTGTTGATGTTACCTAAATTAAAAGAAGACCGGTTATCAAAAATAAAAGATGGTGCCCGGTTTACATTGCTGAAATAAAAATTTACATCTCCTAATTTTTTATTTAAATATCGGCCGATGTTGCCTTGTGCACTGTAATCGCCACTGTTTAATCCATTTAAATAATACTCACCTTTTAATACTACATCCCACAATTTATTACGGGTTCGGTTTCTGTATTCGCCATGCAACATAATATTATAAAAATTATAATTGCCTGTTTTTAAACTGGCTTTCAGCGTTTGCAGACTTGCTCCTGCTAAAAAAAACTGGGCTGAATTTTTAGTATCAGGAAATTGTATCAATGAAAAATCATTGGTTACAGATTGCCATTTTTCGTACAGTTGAAAAGTGTCTCTGCCCGCAGGGAAATTAATGTCGTACCAGTTTTTATAAAGTGTGGAGTCTGCTACTGCATCTTTAAAAAGATAGGTATTTGCTGATGCAGTAAAAGTGTGTTGTAACCTAAGTTTTGGATAAAATAAATATTCGGTTGTTGAATCATTTACAGCAACAGAATCTCGTTTACCCAGATCGTAACTTTGACGAAGAAAAAATATTTTTTCCTTGTAAGTATTTCCTGTTTTTACAGAAGCCTGAAAAGGATTTGGCTCATAAGGTAATGCGCCGCCTAAATTTACGGGAATACTAAACCGTGACTTTTTGTTTGGATCGAGCAACAACGCATCTGATGTGATACCCCCGTTTTCAGAAGCTTTTAATGCGTTTGATATGTACACGAATGAGCCATTGTAACGTTTTCTTTTACCTTGGTAATTACTGAACAATCTTATATTGTTGTGATTTGTATTTTGAGTAACAAAAAAACCCGGCGCACTTATCAATCTGTATTCAAAACCAACATTTATATTTGACCGTGGATTTTGCGTATGCAATGCCTGAATCATTTGTTCTTTACCGCTTGCAAGCTGGTAGCCAATCATAGAAAAAGGGCCGGTAGTTTTGTACTGTTTTGTATCCTCCAGTTTAAATTTATAAATATCAAATGCGTGAAAACCGGCATCCCAACCAGGTTTATTAAACGGTTTAAATATTAATGGAAAAGCCGCTTGACCGTTGTTACCTAAGTATTGGTAAGACGTTGGAACGGAATAATATTTATCAAAATCATTTACTGAAGAATCGATGGGATACCTTCTTACCGAATCTAGATATCGAAAACTTATGGTAATAGAATCTGCCAGATCATTCCTGTGTTCAAAACCCAGTGTGTCGAGTTTGTTGTTGTTTTTTCTTTTGGTAGTATCAGATCCTCGTGAGTTTTGTGTACGTTTTGCGTCTAATATATCTTTTACACGGCTACCAGGCAACTGGCTAAATACACGAGCTGCAAATAAATAAAAAGTAAAAAGTAAAAAGGTTTTTTTCATGTAATTACAAAGCTCTGATCAATTCTTTAAAAATGTGCGTCAACTTTGGTTCAGCATCTTTTGCAGCCTGCAAAACTTCTTCGTGTGTTATCGTATTCTCCTCCTCCCGTATCCCAATATCTGTTATAACACTCATGGCAAAAACCGGTAA
>JAYVVD010000289.1:0-3275 GCA_043787295.1 Ferruginibacter sp.
CACCACATATAAAAGCGCTTACCGGACCTTTTCTTGTACCGTTATTTGCTTTTGCAGGCGGGCTTTTAGCTACATATATTGTTTACAGCCTCTCAAAAAACATGCGCAAAGTTTCTATTACCTCTTTACTTTTAATTGGCATTGCGGTAAATGCAATAGGTTTAAGCGGTACAGGTTTTATGAGTTATTTAGCCAGAGATCCACAGGCAAGAAGCATAACCTTTTGGAGCCTCGGTACATTTGCAGGAGCTACGTGGTTACAGTTTTTTATAACCGCTTTTGTAGCCGGTATTATTTTCATTATTTCAATAAGGTATTCCAAACAATTAAATGCTTTGTTATTGGGTGAAGAAGAAGCATCTTATTTAGGCGTAGATACAGATAGATTAAAAAGAAGGGTGATGATATTAAACACAGCAATGGTTTCTGTAGCCACAGCATTTGTAGGAGTAATTAGTTTTATGGGGCTGATAGTGCCGCATGTGCTGCGTTTACTCATTGGGAGCGATAATAAAAAACTCTTGCCTGCATCCATGTTGGCGGGTGCAGTTTTACTTACACTGGCAGATACCGGCGCAAGGCTTTTGCTGGCACCCGCAGAAATTCCGATAGGCATTATTACATCTTTTGTTGGTGCTCCAATTTTTATTTTGCTTTTAAAAAGGTTTAATATTCTGCAGGAAAAAGGAGGTTTTTATGCTTAATACAAAAAATATTTATTATAGCATTGGCAAAAAAGAAATTCTAAAAAATATAAACATTTATTTTTTACCCGGAGAATTTAATATGATTCTCGGGCCAAACGGTTCCGGCAAATCAACTTTCTTAAAAATTTTTAGCGGCGAATTAAAACCTACTAAAGGAGAAGTTTTTGTAGATGATAAAAATCTCTCAAAAATAAAAAAAAATGAACTTGCCAAAGTAAGAGCTGTAATGACACAGCAGCCCGAACTGAGTTTTCCACTTTCTGTAGAGGAAGTGGTGATGATGGGAAGATACCCGCATTTCGATTTTAATCCTGCAAAAAAAGATGAAACAATCTGTGACGAAGCTTTTGAAAAAATGCAGATTGAACACTTAAAGGGCAGAAATTATTTAACCCTTAGCGGTGGCGAAAAACAACGGGTACAATTTGCAAGAGTTTTAGCCCAAATATGGGAAAAGCCTGAAACCGGGAACCGATATCTTTTTTTGGATGAACCTTTGGCAAATCTTGATATAAATTACCAACAGGCTTTTTTAAAACTTGCAAAAGAACTAGTGCAATTCAATACTGTAATTGTTGCGGTAATGCATGATATCAATCTGGCAATCCAATATGCCGATAAACTGTTTTTTTTGAAAGCTGGCGAACTAGTAGCAAACGGAAAGCCGCTAGATATTTTATCTGAGAAATTGATAAAAGAGGTTTTTGATGTGGACACAAGAATAATTACAAACCCTATAGATGGAACTCTATTGATGTTGTATGTATAAAATAATTATGTAGATAATCCTTCTCCTCTATCACAAACATTTATATTTATCACATTTTTTGTGCATTTTGTGTGCATACAATCCCATCCACAGCATTTTATTTTCCCTCAATTTCATGTATGTTTGCCGCCTTACTTAAAACCAACTGCTGTGCGCTTAAAGAGTTTAGAAATAAAAGGATTTAAAAGTTTTGCCGATAAAACGGTACTTAATTTTGATGAGGGTATAACCGGCGTAATCGGCCCCAACGGCTGTGGTAAAAGTAATATTATTGATAGTATTCGCTGGGTTATTGGCGAACATAAAATAAGCAACCTCCGTAGCGAGAATCTGGAGAGCCTTGTTTTTAACGGTAGCAAAACCCGCAATCCAAGCGGGTTGGCAGAAGTAAGCCTAACCTTTGAAAATACAAAAAACCTGCTTCCAACAGAGTTTAATACCGTTACCGTTACCCGTAAATATTATAAAAGTGGTGAGAGTGAATACAGGTTAAATGATGTGGCTTGTCGCTTAAAAGATATTCATAATTTGTTTATGGATACCGGTGTAAGTACAGACAGTTATGCCATTATTGAGCTGGGAATGGTAGATGATATTATTAAAGATAAAGAAAACAGCCGCCGCAAAATGCTGGAACAGGCTGCAGGCATTACCATTTACAAAACGAGAAAGAAGGAGGCGAAACTAAAGCTTGATGCAACTGAACAGGATCTTGCACGTATTGAAGATCTGTTGTTTGAAATAAACAACCAGCTCAAAAGCTTGGAGAATCAGGCAAAAAAAGCAGAGAAGTATTTTGAAATAAAAAAAGAATACAAAGAAGTTTCCATTGAGCTGGCAAAAGCTGCATTGGAAGGTTTTAATATTACTTACCGAGATTTAAATGCACAACAGCAGGAAGAAATAGACAAGCGGATTGAATTAGAGGTTGCCATTGCAGTTGAAGATGCCGCATTAGAAAAAGAAAAGCTGGCATTTGTAGAAAAGGAAAAAGCATTGCAGCAAATGCAGCATGCTTACAATGAAATGCTAGATAAGGTTCGCAGCAAGGAAAATGAAAAAAACCTAAGCAGCCAAAAAGTACAATATTTAAAAGAAACAAAGGCAAACCTCGATGAGTTTTTAAAGAAAGCATCAGGACAATTATTGGGCTTGCAGGAAAGCATAACATTTACCAGCAACCAGATAATAGAGGAGGGGCAAAAGATAACAGAGCTGGAAGAAAAAGTGGAAGACCTCAAAGAAGCAGTGGAAGAGAAGCGCCGCATTTTTGATGATAAACGCAGTGCTATTGATTTACTGCGCAAAGAAAATCAGGCAATACAGCTAAACCGTTTTGATGCAGAAAAGAAAGTTGCAGTAGCAGATACGAGCATACAAAATTTGCAACGCACCATTCTACAATTGGGCGAAGAACAGAAAGCAAGAGCAGCACAACTTCAAACTTTAGAAAAAGAAAAAACAGATAAAGAGCAGGAGCTGCAAAGTAAGAAAACAGATATACAACAATTGCAGGAGCACCAGGATCGTACAAAAGAACAAATTCTCGCTACCCAAAATATGATGGAAGGCATGCGGCAAAATTTGGCAGATGAAAGCCGAAAGTTAGATTCCCGTACCAACGAATATGATTTGTTGAAGAGCCTTGTAAATTCTATGGAAGGCTATCCCGAAAGTGTAAAGTTTTTGCACAACAATAGCGGGTGGAACAAAGATGCACCGCTGTTGTCAGATATTATTTATGTAAAAGAACCTTATCGTGCAGCAGTTGAGAATGTGCTCGATCCTTATTTAAACTA
>JAYVVD010000290.1:0-2213 GCA_043787295.1 Ferruginibacter sp.
TAATAATTTTTTACTCATATTAATAATTCGCCGGGGCGAAATTTTTATTTTTTTTGCCAAGCAAAGAAGCAGCTATGTTGATCTTCGGTGGCGTCGCACATTTCATCTTTAGCTCTATATTTAGCTTTTTCTGAAGCGATTTAATTATTTCTCACCGCCGCACTCCTACATTCTTCTATTATCGCATCCACTTTTTCCTTCGTTAAATGTTCTCTGTAATGTTGCCCCAATTGCATCATCGGCGCATAGCCACATGCACCAAGGCATTCTACCGTTTTTAAAGTAAATATTTTATCTGCTGTTGTTTCGCCAACTTTTATGTTTAATTTTTGCTTTATATAATCTGTTATATTATCGCTACCATTAATCATACAAGGTCCTGTATGGCAGACTTCAAAAACATATTTGCCTACCGGTTTTAAGTTATACATGCTGTAAAAACTTGCAACTTCATAAACTTCAATTGGTTCAAGACTAAGCAACGATGCCACGTAATCCATAACCGGCACATCTAACCAACCCCCAAAAGTATCCTGTGCTATGTGCAACACAGGGAGCAAGGCACTTTTTTGTTTGCCTTCGGGGTAACGAGTAATTATTTTTTGTACCTCGTTCAGTTGTTTTTCATTAAACATTATTTCAATTTTTTTTGAGCCAATAACTTTTTTACATCTAACAGATCTTGATCCCTTCCTGCATTTTCTTTATTTTTTATTAATTCAGCAAAACCAATAAAGTTTGTAGGTGTGCCATTCATATTTACTATTCGCTTGTTCAAAAAAGCCTCATCAAAATCTATCCCATTTAAATCATTTAAGATATCAATTCTTATTGGTTCATATCCTAGTTGTGCAATCATATCATCCTTGAGAAAATCTTCCATTTTAAAATTTAAAGACCGAAACCCAAAGTCTTTAAGTATAGAAACCATTTTAATTGCATTTTCCTTTGTTTTATTTATACAAACATCTAAGTCCTTTGTAGTACGTGGAAAACCATGGACACTTACTGCAAATCCGCCTATAACCAAGTACTGCAATTCATATTTGTTGCATAAAGCAATAAAATCTTCAAAATCTTTTTGGAATTCAGGCATTTTCTTTTTCATAATCATTTCTATTAATAAACCTGAAAACTTTTTTTAATCTGGGTAGATTTCCTTCAGCCGTTCCAAAATAGTTCAATCTTCTTAAATCAAAACATTCCTTTAATCTATCTTCGGCACCTAATCTTGATATATAAATCAAGTCATTGTGTTCAGCTTCTTTATACGTTACAAATTTTATTACCTTTTCCATAATTATTTGTTTGAAAACTTTGCTTCTATAATTAGATTTTCTTTTTCCTTAATTTTCCTACGCATCCAACTCTCCTGCTATCAAATTCAAACTACTCATTGTTATAATGGCATCACTCAGCATGCTGTCTTTTATTAATTCAGGATATGCCTGGTAATAAATAAAACACGGTCTGCGAAAATGCAAACGGTAAGGCGTTCTTCCACCATCGCTAATCAAATAAAAACCTAGTTCTCCATTACCACCTTCAACAGATGAGTACACTTCTCCTACAGGCATTTCAGTTTCGCCCATCACTATTTTAAAATGGTAAATAAGCGCTTCCATTTTTGTGTAAACATCTTTCTTCTCCGGAAGATAATAAGAAGGTGCATCTGCATGGTAAACCTCAGCATCAGTGCCTTTAAATTCTTGTACTTTTCTATAAGCCTGTTTAATAATTTCTATACTCTGCCACATTTCTTGATTACGCACAAGAAAACGATCGTAACAATCGCCAGTCGTACCTACAGGAACGGTAAAATTAAAATCTTCGTAACTGCTGTATGGTGTATGCACACGAACATCATAATCTACACCCGATGCACGTAAATTGGGACCTGTAAAGCCATAATTTAATGCCCGTTCAGCAGATATCGGTCCTACACCTGTTGTGCGGTCTATAAAGATTCTGTTACGGGTTAAAAGGTTTTCAAACTCCTTTAACGTTTTAGGATATTCAGCTAAAAATTTCTCCAGTTTTTCAAAAGCTTTGTTGGTAAAATTTCTTTCAAAGCCACCAATACGACCAATATTTGTTGTAAGTCTGCTACCACAAACTTCTTCATAAATTTCATAGATCAATTCCCGGTATTGCATTACATATAAAAATCCGGTAAATGCACCTGTATCAACTCCCATGATAGAACTGCAAAT
>JAYVVD010000291.1:0-2530 GCA_043787295.1 Ferruginibacter sp.
GTAAAGCATTGTAGGAAAAACTCAGAGGAACTAAATCCCGCAAAAAACTACTAATGAATTCAATTTATAAAATATTACTGCTGAATGTTGCGATATTCATATGTATTATAATGATTTATTTCATTACCGTTTTTTCATTCGGTTATGGTTCGAATAATTCTTATACGAAGGCAACAATAATAATGTACATCGTATTTGCGTTTGTTCATTTTTTTATAAATATTTTTTTTACGAAAGTTTTATTTTTTAAACATTAAGAGTCTTTTCATTACTCTTGTTGAACTTTTTGTGCTGTATTCATTAGTAGGCTGGTATTACAGCAACTAAAATAAAAAGGCGGTAGCATCAAAAATTTACTCCTGATCCAGAAAAAAAAGAGGCTGTCTCATAAGTAGGCAGCCTCTTTTTTTATTTTCAGAAAAACAGGTGGGTTTTTCCACATAGGTGTTGTATAACTAATGAGGTCTTTTTTTGCAGCGTGTTTTATGTGGGTTTTGTCTTTAGAGTATGGCAAAAGGACCCGTTTTAAAACCTGTATTTAAAGCATACCACCAGCGTCAAACAATGCTGCTTCCACCAAGTTTAGAAGAACTCATTGCAGCCAAACATCCTGTACGTGTTGTGGATGAAGTGCTTGGTAAAATCAATATTCAACCACTTATAAACTGCTATGTAACCGGTGGTGCAGCAAGCTATCATCCGGGTATGTTGTTAAAGGTGATGGTGTATGCATACATCAATAATATTTACAGTAGCCGTAAGATAGAGGAAGCCCTGCAGCAGAACATTCACTTCATGTGGCTCAGCGGCATGAGTACGCCTGATCACAATACCATCAACCGTTTTAGAGGAGAGAAGCTACGTAAGCCACTAAAAGAAATATTTACACAAGTGGTGCAACTCTTAGCCGCTGAAGGTCTTTTAAGTCTCAAAGAACTTTATACAGACGGCACTAAAATGGAAGCCAACGCTAACCGCTACACTTTTGTATGGGGCAATACTATAAAGACCAATAAAGAAAAAATGAAGCAGCAGCTTGATGAGCTGTGGAAGTATGCACAAAGCATTGCAAAAGCAGAGAATGATGATACAGACCCTGCCGATTTTACAACGGTAACAAAGGAAAAGATGGAGGCTGCCATTGCTCGTATTGATGCAGCCATAAAAGATAATCCTGATGCCGATAAAAAGATAAAGCAGAAACTTAATTAAGCAAAGGCAAAATGGCCTGCTGCACCGGAGCGTTACCAAGCACAGGAGAAGATAATGGGAGAACAGCGCAGCAGTTACAGTAAAACCGATACCGATGCCACCTTTATGCGGATGAAGGAAGACCACATGATGAACGGGCAGCTAAAACCTGCTTACAATCTTCAGGTGAGTTCCAATGGTCAGTACATTGCTCATTACAGCATCCATCAGGCTACCACAGACACTACCACCTTACCACCACACCTCAATGATTTTAATGAACAGCATCAACAGTTGCCTGATGTGGTAACAGCAGATGCAGGTTACGGTTCAGAAGAAAATTATCAGTACCTGGAACAAAACAATATTACTGCCTTTGTAAAGCACAATCAGTTTGACCGTCAGCAAAACGGCAGCATTCAAAGTAAAAGAATCTTTACAGCAGACAAACTTTATTACAACAAAGAGGAAAACTATTATGTGTGTCCTATAGGGCAGCACATGCAAAACACAGCAACGCATAAACGAATTACATCAACCGGTTTTGTACAAAGGGTTACAAAATATGCTGCAAAGAATTGCGCAAACTGTCCGCTCAATGGCACTTGCCATAAAAGCAAGGGCAACAGAACTATTGAAGTGAATCATTCACTAAACAAATTAAAACAAAAGGCAAACCAACAGCTGTTGAGTGAAGAAGGAATAAAAAAGCGAAAACAACGATGCCACGATATTGAACCTGTCTTTGCAAACATTAAAAATAACCACGGGTTTAAACGCTTCATGCTCCGAGGAAAAGAAAAAGTACTAATAGAAACAGGATTGTTAGCCTTAGCACATAATCTTCGGAAAAAAGCGGCCTGAAAAGGCTACTTTTTGTTGAATTTTGCTCCTGTAAAAATGTAATCCATCATGGAGAACTGTATCTGCGGAAATAATGGTAAAATATAATCAAAAATAAAAAACCGCCTCATTTTAGAAATGAGACGGCCTCTTTTTTTCACCTTTGTTGGTTTTTCCTAATCTTTAAAACCTACTCCCACCGTGAGCACCCTTGTTAGGTGTTTTCACCAAAAAGCCTACTCACAAACCCTATTCATTTTACCAAAAACTAATATGATTAGTTAATGAAAGTCCTATAATTAAAAAAACAAAAAAGTTTTTCTTTTCCTGTACCACTTTTTTATTATTACAATAAATTTTTCTACGGTGCCAATGATATTCTCACCTGCACACCTGCTCTGGTATTGGTCGTTGGTGCGCTTGAGGAGATATAGGGCAATACTTTCCTGCGGTCAAAATAAAATTTAAGGTTTACACGGTTGCTTAAGAAATAATC
>JAYVVD010000292.1:0-2066 GCA_043787295.1 Ferruginibacter sp.
GGATGTGATGGTGTACCTCCAATATATATATCATCTAACCCGTCTCCATTTACATCTCCAATAGCCGTCTTGGGTCCTTCACGGGAAAGCATTTCAGGTATATTTCTTTCATAATAAAAATCTACATTATCATTTTCCACATGTTTATCAAAATTACTTGGTAGCATCGTCAATAAAGGAGCTGTCTTTGTTATGGAAAAATCACTTGCATTTGTTCCGGTGGAAGACTGTTGCAATACTAAAACTGTGTCAATTGAAGGATTGTAAAATACAGACAATGTCCTGTCTGGCCAGGTAACGATCATAGAGTCAATTTTTTTTCTTGCGCCCAAACCTATTATCTGCTTATAATCTACCGACGATTGAAAGCCTCTGCTTGGTATAATATCTTTACTCAGTATTTGATCGTCAACATACACTTTTATTTTACTCCCTATTGCAAAAGTATTTTTAGCATTCCCTTTTAATTTAATACCAATAAAATGATTTTTATTTATTTCTCTGCTGTTGTTTTTATAGACAAATGCCGGCCCGTTTATGTTGTTTACAATTAAATCTAAATCACCGTCATTATCAAGATCGCCATAAGCCGTACCATTGCTAAATGATGGTTGAGTAAAACCCCATGCATCACCTACATCTTCAAATTTTAAATTGCCTTTGTTACGGTATACTTTATTTTTTCTCGGATTTACCGGAATATTTTTCAGCACTGCATCTACCCCTTCTTTTTTGCCGGTAAGTATCATTTTTTGCATCACATCGTTGGCAAAAAAATCCATAAAATCTAAATTTGTTACATCTTTGTTTACACCGTTACATACATACAAATCATTGTAGCCATCATTGTCTGCATCAAAAAAAAGGGCACCCCAGCTCCAGTCTGTTGCAGATACTCCGCTGTAATTGGCAATATCTGAAAAAGTGCCGTTTTTATTATTTAACTGCAAACAGTTTTTCATGAACTGGTGGTAGAAGCCGGATTTTACTTTGCTGTTGTATAGATCTGTATTATCAAATGCGCCCAGTGTTTTTAAACGGTAATCATCTTCGGGCAACATATCTGTTGTAAATATTTCTGGGTAACCATCATTGTTTATATCTCCCATATCTGAACCCATAGATGAAAAGCTTGTGTGCTGAACACAGTTTTCTGTATCGTCTTTAAAAGTTCCATTTTTTTGGTTGATGTATACATAATCTCGTTCGTAAGAATCGTTTGCTACATAAATATCCGGATAACCATCTCCGTTTATATCGCCTATAGATGCGCCTAAACCAAAACTAATAAGGCTACCGTGTATGCCTGCCTGTTGTGTAACTTCTATAAATTTGCCATTATCATTTCTATATAAATGATCGCCACCTCCTCTTAAAAATGCAGGCACATTCCATGCAGAATCTATGAGGTCTCTGCGGTTAGAATTGTTTAAGGTATTAACTGGCATGGGACTGTTGTTTATTATAAAACAATCCAGATCGCCATCGTTATCATAATCAAAAAAGGAAGCTTGCGTGCAGTAAGCAGAAATATCTAAACCATATTCCTTTGCACTTTCAGTAAAGGTTACCTTACCAGGTGCACCTCCAATGGAAGGTGAGCAATGGTTGTTGATGTAAAGCTTATTTTTTCTGTTACCATTTGTCATGTGGCCTGAGTTGCACACATAAATATCTAACCAGCCGTCATTGTTTATATCTACAAATGTAACTCCTGTGCTCCACATGCTATCTTGTTTCATTCCGCTTGCTATAGAGATATCTTCAAACTTCATCCCCCCTTTATTAAGGTACAATTTATTTTCTCCCATATTACTTGTAAGCATTACATCTGGTAACCCATCGTTATTTATATCTCCAATAGCTACACCACCACCATTGTAAAAATTACGAAAGAGGAAACTGTTTTCCAGAGGACCGTCAACAATTTTATTATTGAACTGAATACCTGTATTTTCTTCTAACTGAAACAGTGGCTTTTCTGCTTTTTTAGAACATGAAAAAAGAAAAAATGTAATAAAAACTATAGGAAAAAAGTATTTCATAGGAATAAGCAGTTGTCGCAG
>JAYVVD010000293.1:0-4197 GCA_043787295.1 Ferruginibacter sp.
GCAACAAGATGCATACATTCAACAGGCAATAGCAAAAGGATATATTGTTGTAAAGGCAGAAACGTTGGTAGATGCAGCTTTTATAAATACAGTGGAAATCAAATGGAATGATTTTATTTTTACGAGAGTAGATGCAGATATTGCCGATAATTTAATTGATAAATCTGAAGGTGCAGAGAGTGTTCTTACCAAAAAAGAATCTGAGCAACTAAAAAAGTTATTTGAACAACCGCAGGAAGGATTGCATGTAACAGTGGAAGTAAAAGGTTTAAGCAATGATGCTCCACCCGTAACGGCAACCAGGCCGGAGCAAATGCGTCGAATGAAAGATATGGCAGCTGCCGGCGGAGGAATGGCAGCATTTTACGCACAGATGCCGGATGAAGTTGCACTTACTGTAAATGGTAACCATCCAATTTATAAAAGCATTTTAGCTGAAACGGATTTACCACAGCAAGAAAAACAAGTTAAAAATTTAGCAGATTTGGCTTTGCTTTCTCAAGGATTATTGACCGGTAAAAACCTTACGCAATTTATTAGTAGGAGTGTTGAACTAATGGGTAATAACGGATAATATTTATAGGGATAATTGATCATAAAAACCTGCAAGCTTTAAAAGTTTGCAGGTTTTTTTATGATGATTCGTTTAGTTTTACAAATACGCTTCCCTCCAGGTAATGCATTTTTTTTGAATGAAAAATCTCTTCATAATCCCACTCAAGCAGCACATGTTTTTCTAATGGGTTTATGTAAATAATAGTCATCACTCTTGGGTTTGATTCCAAACTTGTTTTAATGTTTTCCATTACGCCACTCATTATCGTTTCATCAAATGGATTAAACATAAAAATGCAATCCACATCATCATCAATATCAAAATAAAAAGCATCATTGTTGTAAATATTAAAATTGGTAGATGGATATTTTAATTTTGTGGCGGCTATATTTTCTTTTGCAGTATTGTACAAATCTTTTGATAATTCTACTCCACTAATTTTTTTTACAGCATAAGCTGCTGCTACACACATAGCCCGGGCTTTACCACACCCAATATCAAGAAAATGGGTAAAGGTGGATAGTTTTATTTCTTCAAAAAATTGCTCGAGTAAATCATAGGATACAGGCATGTAGATAGTTGCATGTGTAATATCAATTCCCTTTTTTTCTAAACTTTTAAGAGAATCAGCACCTGTTGTATTAATGTCGTATTTTTTTTCTCCTCTAACTTCATTTTTAATAATATGGTAGGCTATACTTGTATCCCAATTATATAAAAGATAAAAAAAGTAACGTAAATAGTTTAATGATTTCATGAAGATATTGAAATTTCAAAAATTATTTTCTAACCTTCACTTGGTCTTATATCAATAATTTTTAACTGTAAATTTTTATTTCCTTGCCATTCATTTTCATCAATACTAAAAACAATATCCACTTCTTTTTGGTTGGTAAGTAAAGAAAATTTTTCATGCATGTTAAAAGCAATACCATTCATTACTGTTTTTTTTTGTCGAAGAACAAATTTTATATGTGCTTCTTTCAAAATTTTTGAATAACCAAAATCTGTGCATTTTTTTGTCATAAAAACCGGTCGCATATTTTCGGGTCCAAACGGTTCCATGCGACAAATAATGTTGTAAAAATTTTCTGTTATTTCTTCAAAATTTATTTCAGCATCAATAATTATTTCTGCTATTAGAAGATGATCCGGAATTGTAGCTGCAACTACTTCTTCAAATTTGTTTGTGAAGGGGATTAAATTTTCAGGAGCTAATGTAAGTCCTGCTGCAGCAAAATGCCCTCCATAAGCCATTAGCAAATCTTTACATTCATAAATAGCTTCATACAAATTAAACCCAGGAACACTGCGGGCACTTCCGGCAATATAATCTCCACTTTTTGTAAGCACAATGGTGGGTTTAAAATAATGTTCAATGAGTCTGCTAGCTACAATGCCTACAACGCCCTTATGCCAATGTTCACCATATATTACGCAGGTTTTTTTATTTTGTAAGAAAATGCTTTCGTTCACAATTTGTACTGCTTCTTCGGTAATGCTGCTGTCTGCTTCCTTTCTTTCTTTGTTGTCAGTATGCAGCATTTCGGCAAACTCTTTTGCTTTATCAATATCTTTTTCTATAAATAATTGTACAGCTTTTTTTGCATCATCCATTCTTCCTGCAGCATTTACCCTTGGTGCAATTACAAAAACTACATTTGTAATTGTCATAATTTTTGTGATGCCGCCGAGTTCGATCAATGCTTTGATGCCAGGTAGAGGATTGGTATTTATTTTTTTTAATCCATGAAATGCCAGTATTCTATTTTCGCCCGTCATTGGAACAATATCCGCTGCAATTGCTGTAGCAACCAAATCAAGATATTTATAAAAAATATCTTCCGATAAATTATAATAAGTTACAAGCGCAGTCATTAATTTAAATCCAACTCCACATCCACACAAATCTTTGTAAGGATACAAACACTCTGCTTGTTTTGGATTCAGCACAGCTATAGCTCGGGGAATTTCGCTGCCTGGTAAATGGTGATCGCAAATAATGAAATCTATACCAAGTGAATTAGCATAGTCAATAAGTTCAACGGATTTAATACCACAATCCAGACAAATGATTAAGGCAAAATTATTTGCTGCTGCAAAATCAATCCCCGCCTTGCTTACACCATAACCCTCGCGGTATCTATGCGGAATATAAAAATCTAAATTTTGTTGATCATATATTTCGCAAAGAAAACTATACATGCTTGCCACTGCTGTCGTACCATCAACATCATAATCCCCAAACACCAATATTTTTTCATTATTTGCAATAGCAGTTTCAATTCTTGCTACTGCTTTCTGCATATCCTTCATTAAAAAAGGATTGTGCAAATTTGATAATTCAGGTAAGAAGTAATCTTTAGATAAATCGTAATTAATAAATTTTCGTTGGGTAAGAATTTTACAAAGTGATTTGCTTATTCCTAGGTGCTCATAAATTGAGTCAATTTCCTGTAAATTGTATGAAAGTATTTTCCATCTTTTTTCCAAGTGTATTAAAATTTTCTATCTGTAGTGTAACGTACCAAATCTTTAAGTGCATCCCCAACATCTGATGGGGGAAATTCATCTATGATAGCTAATGCTTCATCTCTGTATGCAATCATTTTTTTTTCGGCATATTTTATTCCGCCTGTATTAACAACAGTATCAATGACCCATTTCACTTTTTCTTTATCTTTATTGTTATTTTTTACTATGTAGATAATTTTCCTCAATGTTGACTTATCTACTTTTCCCAAAGTATAAATGAGCGGAAGTGTCATTTTTTTTTCTTTAATATCATTACCTGTAGGCTTACCAATTTTCTCAGAGCCATAATCAAATAAATCATCCTTAATTTGAAAGGCAATACCTGTTTTTTCTCCAAATATTTTCATTTTATCACAAATTACTTTGTTTTGAGTGGTACTATAAGCTCCTACCGCACAAGCAGAAGATAATAAAGATGCAGTTTTATTTTTGATAATCTCAAAATATACAGACTCATCTATATTAAGTTTTCTGGTCTTTTCGATTTGTAACAATTCTCCCTCACTCATTTGTTTAATAGCTTCAGAAAGAATTCGAAGTTGTTCAAATTCTCCGTTTTCGGTAGAAAGTAATAACCCTTTTGATAAAAGATAGTCACCTACTAAAACTGCAATCTTATTTTTCCATATAGCATTAATGGAGAAAAATCCACGCCGTTCCATAGATTCATCAACTACATCATCGTGTACGAGTGTTGCCGTATGTAACATTTCCACTAGTGCAGCGGCTCTATATGTGCTTTCATTAATAGTGCCGTGAAGTTTAGCACTTAAAAATACAAACATTGGTCGAAGCTGTTTTCCTTTCCGCTTAATTATATATTTCATTACAGTATCGAGCATTGAAACATTGCTTTTAACCGCATTTGAAAATTTGGACTCAAATATTTTTAATTCTTGCCCGATAATGTTTTGAAAAGATTTCATCTACTAAAAAAAAGCAATTTATGTCGGCAAGATGGCATTTTGATTTTTAATTTCATCCAAAAAAATCTTTTTTCTTATTGTATGCAACTATTTCGCTTTGGCATTAGTCTTGATAATACTTAATAAATCAATGTAAAGCGAAGATTAAATTATAAATAAATGGTAAAAAAAATTTGTATA
>JAYVVD010000294.1:0-3084 GCA_043787295.1 Ferruginibacter sp.
AGATATACAAATGTATATAAACTGCCCTGGTGGTGGTGTTTATGCAGGGTTGGGTATGTACGATACTATGCAGTTTATAACACCAGATATTGCAACAATTTGTACCGGAATGGCAGCAAGTATGGGTCAGGTACTAATGTGTGCAGGTGCAAAAGGAAAACGTACTGCACTAAAACACAGCCGTATAATGATGCACCAGCCTAGCGCAGGAGCAATGGGGCAGGCGAGCGATGTTGAAATAACTGTGAACGAAATTAAAAAAGTAAAACACGAATTATACAGTATTATTTCTGCGCACACCGGGCAAACAGTCGAAAGAATTGCAGAAGATTGTCAAAGAGATAAATGGATGACATCAACCGAGGCTAAAGAATACGGTTTGGTAGATGAAGTATTACTCATCAATGCTCGTAAGCAAAAGAAAGATTAAGTCGTTTGGCTAAAAAGCAACGCTTTTGAGCCAAACAAAAAAAATCAGCTATGGTCAGAATTGTTGTGAACTTGTTCTGTTATCAATAATTATTTTGAGACAAGAAAAATTGATAACCTCGCTTCTACGGCATACCATTATTGATCTTTATAGAAGCATTATAAAAAGAATTATAACTCAAAAGCCATTTTTAAAATGAATTTATATTATAGAAATATTCGTCTTGATGATGAAGAAGAAAATCCAAAGGAATTGCCCGAAAGCCCAATGGAAAAAATGATGTCAGGCTGGCAGTTTGACAAAAAATTTATTGAACAACGCAAAATTTTCTTGTGGGGTGCTGTAGATGACAAAAGTGCAAAAGATATTACAAATAGGTTAATGTATTTGGAAGCTATTGATCCTGGAAAAGAAATAACTTTCTACATCAACAGCCCTGGTGGTGTAGTCACAAGCGGAATGGTAATTTATGATACCATGCAAATGATATCATCACCAGTAAGTACTGTTTGTATGGGCATGGCAGCGAGTATGGGAAGCATTTTATTAAGTGGCGGCGAAAAAGGGAAACGTTTTATTTTTCCTAATGGCGAAGTGATGATTCACCAGCCAAGTGGTGGCGGGCAAGGGGTAAGCGCTGATCTGGAGATTATGGCTATACAAATGCAAAAAGTAAAGGAATTGGGTGCCGAAATTCTAGCAAAAAACTGCGGCAAAACGAAAGAGCAAATTATGAAAGATTTTGATCGTGATTATTGGATGGATGCCAAAGAATCAGTTGCTTATGGCATTGTAGATGGGTTGATAGAAAAATTATAATTTTTATATTATTATTATTGGGGTTTGCAAAGTAGAAATGTTTTGCAATCCCATTTTTATTATACCACTAACAATATGCAACTATGTAATCAAATTTATTGTCATCATATTGCATCAGGAGCTTCGTATCTTTGCAACTTGTTTTTGTAAAAAAAGCATAAATTAAATACATAATATTATGGCTAAACAACAGATCCTTCATTGCTCCTTCTGTGGTAGGAGTAGAGATGAAGTAAAAATATTAATAGCGGGGCAGGATGGTCATATTTGCGAAAATTGTGTAGAGCATGCAAAAGAAATCATTGGTCAGGAAATTGGAAGACCCGCTGAAGAAAAGACTACTTCTTCTTATAAACTTACAATTAAGAAGCCAATGGAAATTAAAAAATTTCTGGATGAATATGTTATTGGTCAAGATGATGCGAAAAAAATACTCGCTGTTGCCGTTTACAATCATTACAAACGCCTCAACCAAAAATTTGATAATGATGTAGAGATAGAAAAAAGTAACATTATTATGGTAGGGGAAACAGGGACAGGTAAGACACTCCTTGCCAAAACAATTGCTAGAATGCTAAATGTACCCTTTGCAATTGTAGATGCTACTGTATTTACCGAAGCCGGATATGTAGGAGAAGATGTGGAAAGTATGCTTAGTCGTTTACTACAAGCTTGTAATTACGATGTGGCAGCGGCAGAAAAAGGGATTGTTTTCATTGATGAAATTGATAAGGTAGCCCGCAAAAGCGATAATCCAAGTATTACCAGAGATGTAAGTGGTGAAGGTGTTCAGCAAGGACTTTTAAAATTATTAGAAGGCAGTGAAGTCTTGGTTCCCCCGCAAGGTGGTCGTAAACACCCTGAACAAAAGCTCGTAAAAGTAAATACGCAGAATATTCTCTTTATATGTGGAGGAGCATTTAGCGGAGTAGATAAAATTATCGCCCGCAGGGTAAATACCAATGCTATAGGTTTCAATGTAAACAAGGATCTGCAGCAGTTTCAGGAAGATAACTTACTTCAATACATCAGTGCGCCGGATCTTAAAACCTTTGGTCTTATTCCCGAATTGCTAGGTAGGTTACCCGTTGTTACATATTTAAACCCTCTGGATGCAGAGACGCTTAAGAACATTTTGACCGAGCCCAAGAATTCTTTGATAAAACAATTCACAAAATTATTTGAAATTGAAGGTATAGCGCTAACATTCGAAAAGCCTGTGTTGGACTTTATGGTTCAAAAAGCGCTTGAATACAAATTGGGAGCAAGAGGTTTAAGAAGCATTTGCGAAAGTATTTTAACAGACGCTATGTACGAATTACCAAGCCAAAAAGTAAAGTCATTTAATGTGACATTAGAATATGCACAACGTAAATTTAATACCAGTAAATTAAGCATGCTAAAAGTGGCTTAATTAGATAAATTATTTTAATTAATTTTTAATAAAAAATGCAGCACTAAACGGCTGCATTTTTTATTCAGCATTTTTTTATTTTTTTAATTTTGCTACAATAGCTACCACTGTTGAGTTATAGAGGAATGTATTTTTAAATTTAAAAGTATTTTAAAAAATATTTTTAAAAAGTTTGGCTACGGAACTATACATCCATACCTTTGCACTCCGCAAGAAAAAAGAGGTGAGATTATCTAAAGAGATAGAGTAGAAATTGGTTTAGAAAAAATTAATAAATTAGGTTACTAAAAAATATTTTTATACTTTTGCACCCCGCTATAAAAAAGGCGTGAAAATGAGAGAGTAAATATAAGATCTTTGAAAGTTTGGAAATAACAGCAAGAATAAAACGAAAGTTTAAACAGGTAATTTTAGCGCAAAT
>JAYVVD010000295.1:0-2370 GCA_043787295.1 Ferruginibacter sp.
TTAAATACAGAAATTGCTAATCTTTCTGTAGAAAGAGATACCTATAAAGCAAAGTGGAAGGAAGAAAAAGAACTGGTAGACAAAATACAAAACGGTAAAGCGGCAATTGAAGATCTAAAAATACAGGCTGAACAAGCGGAGAGAGATGGTGATTATGGTAAAGTTGCTGAAATACGTTACGGTAAAATGAAAAGTCAGGAGGAAGAGATAGTAAAATTGACTACAGATTTATCAGCACTTTCTGAGAGGCGTTTGTTAAAAGAAGAAGTAGATGCAGAGGATATTGCTGAAGCTGTTGCAAAAAGTACGGGAATACCAGTATCGAAAATGTTGCAGAGTGAAAAAGAAAAATTATTAAACCTGGAAGATGAACTGCATAAAAGAGTTGTAGGACAGGAAGAAGCCATTGAAGCAGTTGCTGATGCAATACGCAGAAGTCGTGCAGGTTTGCAGGATGCACGCAAACCGATAGGGTCTTTTATATTTTTAGGTACAACAGGCGTTGGTAAAACTGAACTGGCAAAAGCATTGGCAGAATACCTTTTTGATGATGATGCCATGATGACGAGAATTGATATGAGCGAATACCAGGAGAAACATTCTGTTAGCAGGCTTGTTG
Organism: Ferruginibacter sp.; assembly: GCA_043787295.1. Taxonomy (GTDB): domain Bacteria; phylum Bacteroidota; class Bacteroidia; order Chitinophagales; family Chitinophagaceae; genus Ferruginibacter. The sequence goes on from JAYVVD010000295.1 coordinate 620, forward strand.
GAGCGCCTCCGGGTTATGTAGGATACGATGAAGGTGGACAACTGACTGAAGCCGTGCGCAGAAAACCTTATTCTGTTGTATTACTGGATGAAATTGAAAAAGCGCATCCCGACGTATATAATGTTTTGTTACAGGTGCTGGATGATGGAAGATTAACTGACAATAAAGGAAGAGTGGTTAATTTTAAAAATACCATTATCATCATGACGAGTAATATGGGTAGCCAGATTATTCAGGAAAACTTTGAAGGAGTTACGGAAACTAATAAAGAGGCCGTCGTAGAAAAAACCAAGGGAGAAGTATTAAATCTTTTAAGACAAACCATTCGCCCTGAGTTTTTAAACAGAATAGATGAAGTAATTATGTTTCAACCTTTAATGAAAAAAGAAATTAAAGGAATAATAAACATACAATTAGAAGAATTAAAAAAACTTGTAGCAAAAAATGGAATTGAATTAGATTTTACTGATTATACTTTGGAGTATTTGGCAGATAACGGTTACGATCCTCAATTTGGTGCAAGACCATTAAAAAGACTTATCCAAAAACAAATTATTAATCAGTTGAGTAAAAAAATATTGGGAGGTGATGTTGATAGAACTTCACCAGTAATTGTAGATGTTTTTGATGGAACTGTGGTATTTAGAAATGAAAAGGTGCTTTGAAAGCATAATTTTATATTTAATTAATTATCAATTTGTTACCATGCAACATTTGTTAATTTACCAAAAACGTTTCTTACTCTGATTAAAAAATTGTAAATTGCGAAGCATATATCAAATATTTTAACGGTTTAATACATTTAATCCTTTGAAAATCAATAAACAAGCTGTTAATTTTTTAAACAGCACAAACAATTATACAAAATGGCATTTAAAAAAGAAGTAGTTGAAATTATAGAACCCAGAGATATTTTTGTTGGAAATGTTAATGCAGAAATTACCTTAGAGGAGTTTGGAGAGTATGAAAGTGAAGTTTGCGCAAATGCAAATGAGATTGTAAAGAAATTATTAATTGAATATGATGGTGTTATAAGATTCAACTTTAGACATTTTCCATTAACCAATATTCATCAACGTAGTTTAAAAGCTGGTGAAGCAGCAGTAGCAACAGGACAAGATGGCAAATTCTGGGAAATGCATAATATCTTATTTGCAAACAGAAAAAATCTGGGTACAACAAGTTTAAAGCTATACAGTAAAGAAGCCGGTGTACAAAACAAACGTTTTTTAGATGATCTCGTAAATGCTACTTATGGCTGGCAAGTTCAGGGCGATTTAAGAGAAGGACTTAATCGTGGCGTTACAACTGTTCCTACATTTTTTGTAAATGGAGAGAGAATGGCTAAACCAACCTACGAAGATTTAAAAAAAGGAATTGAAGACGCTATCAAGAATTTAAAGAAAAAAGCAAAAGCACCAAAAGTTGCGCCTGTTATAGAGGAAGAGGAAATTGAAGTGGAAGAAGTGGTAGTAGCAAAAGCATCTGCAAAATCTGCAGTGAAAGTTACTTCTAAAGCACCTGTGAAATCTGCAGTAAAACCTGCTACAAAAACTGTGTCAAAATCGACAGCAAAAGCGGTAGGTAAAACTCCAGCAAAACAAAGAGCATAATTTTTATTGTATAATATTTAAAACCACCTATTTAGGGTGGTTTTTTTATGCACGTTTAATTATTAATAAATGATAAATTTTAAAGCATTGTTACAAAAGTTCGGTAGAAAAGGAGAAAAAACCGGATGGACGTACATT
>JAYVVD010000296.1:0-5958 GCA_043787295.1 Ferruginibacter sp.
TGTTTATGTGAGTATAATTAACGCCCAAAAATGCCGGCCCAAATCCACTTTTATCTGGCGTAAAGGGTTTAGTTAATAAGCCAGTTGGTTTAGGGCCAATCGTATCTTTGGGAACATCCTGCGCAAAAACTTTATTGGCATTAGTTACAAGCGAGAATAAGCTTATTAAAAAAAAAGGTAATTTTTTTTTAATTTTTTGAAAGTTAAAATGTGACAAAGTTTTTATAAAAATTTAATTTTATATTACATAAAACCGTGCCGTTATCCACAATTTTTTTTGACTCATAAAGCTATGTAGTATATACGACCACTGCAACTTATATAAATTTTGGGGGGAAATATGTCTATATATTATATTAAATCTAGATAGTTCAATTAATTCAACCAAAAGAAGCAGTGGGTAAAGACAAGGCGGCAACGTGCATGATAGTAATTTTTAATAAATTCAGTATAAAGTATCGCTGAATATTTGGTGTTATATTTATCTATATCAAAAACGGAGCAGCGATTCCAACCGAAAGCAATTTCAATACCACTTCTAATATAAACCACTACATTAAGCAACTCTATCGACAGACATTTCTCTCATTAGTCATAAAAGCAAATATTTTAAATGAAAACTTAATTCCGATTTTATAAATAAATCAAATGACAGACATAAAAAATACCTCTGCGATATTCTTCTTAAAAGTAGAGACGATGTATTCTATATTTTTTTTAGGTTCGCAAAGGTTATCTTTGCGGGTCTATTAATTTATAAGATGCAGGAATTACTTACATTAAAACATCACAACGAAAAACGGCAAGGTGAAGCATTTGCGGCAAATGCAATTGAAATACATATTCCACTGAAAAAATTTTATATAGAAAGTTATGGTTGTGCAATGAATTTTGCAGATAGCGAAGTTGTAGCATCTATTTTACAAAAAGAAGGTTTTGGTTCTGTAAAAGAACCAGCTCTGGCAGATTTGATATTAATAAATACCTGTTCAATTAGGGAGAAAGCTGAAGACACGATAAGAAAAAGATTAACAGAGTTCAGGAAATTTAAAAAGACAAATCCCGGGTTAATTGTAGGGGTATTAGGTTGTATGGCTGAGCGTTTAAAAGGTACATTTATAGAGCAGGAAAAACTGGTTGATATCGTAGTGGGACCTGATGCTTATCGCAGTCTTCCGGGTTTAATTGAAGAAGCATATACCGGGCAAAAAGGAGTAAATGTTTTATTAAGCAGGGAAGAAACTTATGCAGATATTTCGCCCATACGTTTAAACAGTAACGGCGTTACAGCATTTGTGAGCATTATGCGTGGCTGTAACAATATGTGTTCGTTTTGTGTTGTGCCATTTACCCGTGGCCGGGAAAGAAGCCGGGATGCCTTGAGCATTGTGCAGGAATGTGAAGCCTTGTTTAACGAGGGTTACAGAGAAATTACTTTGTTAGGGCAAAATGTAGATAGTTACAACTGGAATCGGCCTCAAAAATTTGAAAATGCACAACAATTAGTAACCTTCTCAAATCTTCTTGAAATGGTTGCCTTAATATCGCCTTTGCTGCGTGTTCGTTTTTCAACTTCCCACCCAAAAGATATTACAGATGATGTTTTGTTTACAATAAAAAAATATGAAAATATTTGTAATTATATTCATCTACCAGTCCAAAGTGGAAGTAGTCGAATTTTGCAGTTAATGAACAGAAGTTACAGTAGAGAATGGTATCTGGCAAAGGTTGACAGAATAAGACAAATCATTCCTGATTGTGGTTTGTCTACAGATATGATAACAGGTTTTTGTACAGAAACAGATGAAGATCATCAGGCCTCTTTATCACTATTTGATTATTGCAAATACGACCTTGCTTATTTATATTATTATTCTGAAAGGCCAGGCACACTTGCTGAGCGTAGGTTTAATGATGATGTACCATTAGATGTAAAAAAGAAAAGGCTGCAGGAATTGGTAGATTTGTACAGACAACATTCTTTGCGAACTATGCAAAAAGAAGTGGGCAAAACATTTAAAATACTGGTTGAAGGTTTTTCTAAAAAAAGTGAAGAGCAATTGCAGGGAAGAACTGACCAAAACAAAGTAGTGATTTTTGCAAAAGAAAATTTTAAAAAGGGAAATTATGTTTTTGTAAAAATAACACATTGCACTGGGGGGACTTTATTTGGGGAAGTGATAAATTAAAATAAAATTCTTAAGCTAATATGGATTTACAATCAATAAAAAACAGATTTGGAATTATCGGAAATTCCCCTGAACTTAATTATGCATTGAATGTAGCATCTCAGGTTTCCAACACAGATCTAAGTGTGCTTATAAATGGTGAAAGTGGCGTAGGTAAAGAAGTATTTGCACATATCATTCATGCACTTTCAGCACGGAAACACAATCCTTTTATCGCAGTTAACTGCGGAGCTATACCCGAGGGTACGATTGATTCAGAATTATTCGGCCACGAAAAAGGATCTTTTACCGGCGCAACAGATGGACGCAAAGGATATTTTGAAACAGTGAATGGCGGTACTATTTTTTTAGATGAAATTGGTGAAATGCCATTAGGTACACAGGCAAGATTATTAAGGGTTTTAGAAACTGGTGAATACATTCGTGTGGGGAGCAGCAAAGTGCAAAAAACCGATGTAAGAGTAATTGCAGCTTCCAATAAAGAATTACTGGAATATACCAGCAAAGGGCGTTTTAGGGAAGATCTGTATTACCGTTTAAATACAGTGCCGATAAGGGTTCCTGCATTGCGTGACCGCAAAGAAGACATTATTTTACTGTTTAGAAAATTTACAGCAGATTTTGCAGATAAATATAAAACTGGATCTGTGCAACTCGACGAAGAAGCAAGAAATATTTTATCTCAATATAGTTTTCCCGGCAATGTGAGAGAGTTAAAAAACCTTGCTGAACAAATATCAGTTTTAAGCAAAGACAAGAATGTAAATGGAGAACAACTGCGCTCGTTTCTACCTCAAAATAACAACTCAAGGTTTCCTGTACTTGCAGCAAATCATAACAACGAAAGTCATTCAGAATTTGCAAACGAAAGAGAAATTTTATACAAACTTTTTTTTGATATGAAGAAGGATGTAAATGAACTTAAGAAAATGTTTTTTGATATTTTACAGAACCCATCCCAAGTACCTTCTTCAGTGAATTTCGGCGCAGATGGAAATTTTAGAGAGTTAAATCCGTTGGCATCATCAAACAACAACAATGGTTTTACGCCACAATCTTCTCAACCTGTCATCATACATCAAGATGGTAAAAACATTCACCAGCATGAAGATGTTGAGGAATCTTTAAGCATTATTGATAAAGAAAAAGAATTGATAATTAAAGCGCTAAAAAAACACAGAGGTAAAAGAAGAGACGCTTCGTTGGACCTGGGAATAAGTGAAAGAACACTTTACAGAAAACTTAAGGAATATGATATTGAAGATCTATAACATGTATAATAATTCTTGATTTTTTAACAGTAAGCAAAAGTTTAATTCAAAATTTATTCCTAATTTTTAATGTTAATATAAAAAAAAGTTTTGAAAAAAATCTTATCTTTTTTAATAGTTGCATCAGCAATATTTTGCTTTATGGGTTGTTCTTTCAAGTATTCGTTTAAGGATGCTTCACCCATTCCAATTGAAATAAAAACTTTTAGGGTAAGTTATTTAGAAAACAGAGCTCAATATATAAATACACAATTAAGCCAGCAACTGACAGAAAATTTAAAAAGCAAAATAATAAGTGCCACCCGGCTAAAACAGACAAATGATGATGATGCTCATTATGATATCAGTGGTTACGTTTCTCAATACTATACTTCTACTGTTAACATAGCAAATAATAATTCTACCACCAACCGATTAACCGTAGGTTTTCATTTGGTATTTAAAAATACGCTTGATGCCACAAAAAACTTTGAAGCAGATATTACCCGCAACGAAGATTTTGCCGCCAATAAATCATTAACAGAAGTAGAAAATACACTAACACCAGTTGTAGTAAAAAATGTAGTTGACGAAATATTTAATAAAATATTTTCGAACTGGTAATTTAAAACATAGCTTTCCCAATGGTTCATCAACAACTTTTTAATAAAATATTTAACAGCGTAGATAATGAAACCAATATTCCCGCATTTTTAAAAAATGCAATAGACCAATATCCGTATTTTGGATTAGCCCATTATTATGCCTTAAAATATTCAACACCCGAAGATTCATGTTACAATAAAACTGCTGCAAAATCTGCTTTATTTTTTACCAGTAATTTTTATTTACAGGCTCAGTTAAATGAAGTAAATTCTTCAAAAACCCATTTACCTGAGATAGAAAAAATACCTGCTACACAATTATCTAAAAAAATAGAGACTGAAGATGTAGCAACTGTAGAAAAAGAAGATGTTTTATTTGAACCACTACATGCATCAGATTATTTTGCATCTCAAGGTATTAAATTAAGTGAAGATGCATTAGAATCTGATAAACTTGGTAAGCAGTTAAAAAGTTTTACAGCATGGTTAAAAACTATGAAAAAAGTTCATCCTGAAAAATTGCTGGCGGTAACTACAGTAACAGAAACTGCTGTGCAAACTCAAGCAGAAAAAAGCAACATTGAAGAAGAAATTGTGACTGAAGCGATGGCAGAAGCGTATATATCCCAAAGCAAAAACACAAAAGCTATTGAAATTTATAATAAATTAAGTTTGCTGAATCCTGCAAAAAGTGGTTACTTTGCAGCCAAAATTGACTCTTTAAAAAAATAACATGTTAGTAATATTTGGAATCCTTATTATCGTTGCATCAGTAATTTTAGGCTTCATTGTACTTATTCAAAACCCCAAAGGGGGCGGTATTTCAGGCTCTTTAGGTGGGTTTAGTAACCAGTTGATGGGTGTTAAACAATCTACCGATGTAATGGAAAAAGGTACATGGATTTTTGCAGCTGTTGTCGGAATTCTTTGTTTAATATCTCCCGCATTTATACCCAAAGATGGTACAGGTTCATCAAAAAATGACGATTTATTGAAAGGTGCCACGAGTGCTCCTATACAAAGAGTACAACCTACACCTGCTACCACAGTACCAATGCCCATTACTCCCAAACCGACAACTGCTCCTTAATGTAAATATTTTTATAAATGAACCCTGCTTTTTTAAAGGCAGGGTTTTTTATTTTTATATTGCACTTCTATCTTAAAACTTGTATGAAAAAAATTATTGGCTTTCTCTTTATCTTATTTTTAATAATTGGAATTTACAGTGCATGGCAGATTTTTGGACCAACAGTATCGGCTCCGGCTGATAAATTTTTTTATATAAAAACCGGTTCCAATTATAATGAAGTAAAGGTTTCTTTAAAAAAAGAAAATATAATTTCAGGTAATTTTTTCTTTGATAAAATAGCAGGCCAATTAAAGTATACAAATAATATTAAGCCCGGTAAATACGAAATAAAAGATAACAGCAGTTTGCTTTCGCTGGTTAGAATGTTGAATAGTGGTTTTCAATCTCCTGTAAAACTAGTAATAAATAAGCTTCGTACAAAAGAAGATCTTGCATCAAAAATAGGTCACAATTTTGAATGCGATTCTACACAAGCAATTCGTTTTTTAACCAACAATGATTCTTTACAACCCTATAAACTGGATACCAATACTGTAATGACAGCCATTATACCTAATACTTATTCATTAAAATGGAACACAACCTTTAAAAAATTATTCGTAAGATTAAACAATGAACAGGAAAAATTTTGGACCGACGAACGGTTAAAAAAAGCTTCTGCAAAAAACCTTACTACCAAGCAGGTTTACACAATGGCAAGCATTGTGGAAGAAGAAACAAACAAAGATGAAGACAAATTTTTAATAGCAAGTGTTTACAGAAACCGCATTGCGACAGGCCAAAAACTGGAGGCTGACCCTACCGTAAAATATGCCATGAGG
>JAYVVD010000297.1:0-10047 GCA_043787295.1 Ferruginibacter sp.
GCCTTTTTGCTTTAATCCACCGCTTATTAAAAACATATTATTTGCAGTGCCATGGTCTGTTCCATTACTTGCATTTTGAGAAACCCTTCTGCCAAATTCAGAAAAAGTCATCATTAATACATCATCAAACCTTTTGTTACTTTTAAGGTCTGTTGTAAATGCTTTTACCGCACCGTTCAATTCATCAAACAATTTTTTTTGTTGCTCCGCCTGGTTTACATGTGTATCAAAACTTCCAAGTGAAACATAATAAACTTTTGTATTTATATCACTCATAATAAGCGAAGCAATAGTTTTTAAATTTTTCCCGAGTTCCGTAGGAGGATAACTTTGGGTTGTTGGATTCATTTTGCTTTGCTTAAAAATATAATCAGCACTACTGAGCGTTTCACTCATTGTTTTGTACAAATAATCTACTGTTTCTTCGGTTTTTGGATGTGTTGCATTTATATCTTTATAAAACTTTTCGTTACTAGTATTGTATAATTTACGTGGATCTTTAAATGCAAGACCTTTGCTATTGTTACCTTTCAATGCAAGGCTCAATGTATCATCCAGCTCTAATGCCTGTGTAGGTTTATCGCAGCCTTTGCACTGCGCATCCAAATAACGGCCAATCCATCCGGTATTTACATATTCGTTGCTGGCGCTGGCGCTTTGCCATATATCCATGCTTCTAAAATGCGAGCGGTCAGGGTTTGGATAACCTACGCTATTCATTATACCTAAATTTCCATCATCATATAATCCCTTAAATACCTCAAGCGATGGGTGGAGGCCTGCAGCATCAGTCAACCTAAGCGCATCATTTTTTGTGATCCCAATTACTTTTCTTTCTCTATAGTAAATATCGTTGCTCAAAGGTATTACTGTATTAAGCCCATCGTTACCACCGCTAAACTGTAATACAACCACTACTTTATTTCCTGCTGGCACCATAGCAGGTTTTTCAAATGCTTTCAAAAATTTTGGCATCATCAACGATGCTGTTGCAAGTGAACCTATCTGTAAAAATTCTCTACGTTTGAAATGCATAATAGTTGGTTTAAAAGCCTCCATAAATCCCTTCGAAGGAGGGACTTTTGAAGTCTGTAATTGTTTGATACATCTATTTAAAAGGTTTTATTTTGGTCTTGTGTCTTTAATCTTGTATCTCATATCTTTCCTAACACAACTGATACTCTGGTGTGCTCATAACATTTATCACTACACTTTTAATAAAACTTTCCCTGCTTTCGTTGTTTAAATATTTTGCCAATAATGTTGTACCTATTCTTCCTTTTGTTTGCAATAAAGAATCTACAATTGCTTGCGATAATTCCGGTCTTGCTGTTTTTTCAAATATTTTATTTACAGTATTCCATTCTATGGTTGCACTGGCACCACTTGCAGAATAAGCTGCTTTTTTTCCAAGTTTTATTCTTTTTTCCTCTGTCATTCCCATAGCAACATCATCGTCAGTTTTTGGCCTGATGTCAATTGAATCTTTTGAACTTAAAACCTGCGGTATTTGTAAACGAACCATTAAAGTGCTGCTGTCAATCCAGCTTTTACCACCAGCCCAGCCAGCAACATTAGGCGGGTAAAATAAAACCTGACCAAGCACTTTTTCAAAAAGCAATTGTGCATCATCGTTATCTAAAGTGAGAGGTAGAAATCTTCTTATTCCAACCATTAACTCTACCGGTGATTTTATTTTGTTGCCGATATTTTTAGGTTCATAAAACCATTCGCTGGAATAAATATCTTCGAGCAACTTTGCAATATCATAATTGTTTTTAAAAAAACGGACACTTAAATATTCAACTTTAGCACTGTCTTCTTTTTCATTTACAAAGTATTTGTATATTTTTTGTGTGATGAATTTTGCCGTTTGAGGATTCTTTAAAAGTATGTCCAGTATTTGATCTCCATCAAAATTTCCTGCCTGTCCTAAAAAAGTTTTTTCGCCATCGTCGTGTACAGGTTTTCTAAAAACAAATTCGCCCGTCTTATCAAAACCCCAGCCTGTAAAAGATCTTGCAGCTTCTTTAATATCTTTTTCGGTATAGTTGCCTCTGCCTAATGTAAAGAGTTCCATTACTTCTCTTGCAAAATTTTCGTTAGGTTTTCCTTTCCTGTTTTGCTGGTTATTTAAAAACTGCAGCATAGCAGGAGACTTGCTTACTTCTTTTAGCATATCTCCAAAATTGCCAAGTGCATTTGTACGAATAATATTAACCAGAGATTGCGAAAAATATGCATTATTTATTCTACATGCAAAGTGACCATGCCAAAAGAGACTCATTTTTTCTCTTAGTTGTGCTTTGCTGTTTATCATTAGGTTGAGCCAGGCAATATTCATATCTTTCAAATCATCTCTGCCCTGCTTTGCCAATGCTCTTTTTTTATCTGCATCCAATTTTGAATAATCCATCATTGTACCAGCCTCATTCATCATCGTTTTATCTTCAAATGGATTGCTGGCTATATCTAATTTTAGAGGCACTTCTGAAGAAGTTTCAACTAATTTTTTCCAGAGTTTTTTTGGAGGTAGGTCATTTAGTTCTGCAACAGATTCAGCCATTGGACCAAAAGCTGCACGCCACAATAAATGCTGGTTTTTTAAACGATTGGTTATTGGCATTATAATTTTTTTATAAATGTAAGACCAGTGCTTTTTAAGAATGTTTAATTAGTCTCTAAACTTTCTGTTAGACAACAGCAAAAAAAAGCCGCTTCAAAAAAAGCGGCTTTGATATTATATTTTTTTATTATTATTTTTTTGCATTGGCATGTACGTACGCAAGTACATTTGCTTTTTCTGTTGAGTCTAACTTTGCTTTGGGCACCATTCTATCTATAATGCTTGTCCAATTAAAAGCAGTATAATTATCAACAGCCTTTAACGCATGGTACCTTCCACATTTAGCTATGTATGTAGCATTACCTGCCATTTCCATTTCATGCATTGGAAATGCAGAAGAAGGTTTGTCCATTGTGGAAATAACCTGAGGCATTACAGCAGGAGTAGCAATTATTTTTTTTGCACAGCTACTAAGTAAGAAAATAGATACCAATATTGTATTTATAATTTTCATTTGTTATTATTTTAAAGAAAGGTATAACAATATTCATACTAACTTTTATGCAAGCTCAATTTTAGCTGCGCCAAAATATTGGTGTAAAACTTTGGGTAAATGAATACCATCTTCCTGCTGGTTGTTTTCTAATAATGCTGCAACAATACGTGGCAGTGCCAGGCTTGAACCATTTAATGAATGTAATAACTGTGTTTTCCCATCTTCGTCTTTATACCTTATTTTCATTCTGTTTGTTTGAAAGGTTTCAAAATTACTTACAGAACTTACTTCCAGCCATTTTTTTTGCGCAGCAGAAAAAACTTCAAAATCGTATGTGAGTGCAGAGGTAAAACTCATATCGCCACCACACAATTTTAAAATACGATAAGGCAATTCCAAAAATTGCAAAAGCCTTTCAATATGATTGACCATTTCTTCTAAAACCTCGTAACTTTTTTGTGGATGAACAAGCTGAATAATTTCTACTTTGTCAAACTGGTGTACACGGTTAAGCCCACGTACATCGCTGCCAAAACTTCCCGCTTCTCTGCGAAAGCAAGGCGTGTAAGCAGTCATTTTTACAGGTATTTCTGTATCTTTTACAATTTCGCCGCTATAAATATTTGTAACCGGTACTTCGGCAGTTGGTATCAGGTATAATTTATCTTCTGTTACATTATACATTTGCCCTTCTTTATCGGGCAGTGCACCTGTGCCATAAGCTGTGGCTGCATTTACCAGCAGCGGCGGCATATATTCTATGTAACCTGCAGCGGTATTATAGTCTAAAAAGTATTGTATTAATGAACGTTGCAATTTTGCTCCTCTGCCTTTGTAAACAGGAAATCCACTACCGGTAAGTTTTGCACCCACTTCAAAATTTACAAGGTCATATTCTTTAACTAGATCCCAGTGCGGTTTTGCCGTTTTAGGTAGATCCGGCAATGTTCCGCCGGTAAGTACTGTTACATTTTCTTCTGGTGTTTTACCAGGTGGTACAGATGAATGAGGAAGGTTTGGAAGCAAAAGAATTTTGTTGGTAAAATCTTCTTCCAGTTGTTGTAAAATTATTTTACCGGCAGCAAAATTTTCTTTCCAGGCCGCTACATCATTGCGTTTACCTGTGGCATCTTCAACATTGCCTTTTGCCATCAAAGCACCAATTTCTTTAGATGTGCTGTTAATCAAAGCCTGATGGTTTTCTGTATTTGATTTCTGTTTACGAATTTCTTCATCAAGCTCAATAAGTTCATCTACCAAATTAAAATTACCAAAATTTTTTAACGCCAGTCCTTCTTTTACTAAGCTGCTGTTTTGTTTTATATAGTTTATCTGTAACATTATTTTATTTTCTATTTAACTGCTGCAAATATAAACGGGAAAAGCATAATTGCTACATTTGTAATATGCAACATGTGGAAGAAGACCTACAGGTACGATGGTTAAAACTTCGGATTAAACTAAAAGATCATTTTGGTATAAAGCCGGATATGAATGGCGTGTTGCTTTTAATTGGTGTGCAGGAGCTTGGGCAAGGGCCACAGGCTTTTAGTAAAGAGCAAAAGCAGGATTTGATGCACATTGCAATTTGTACTATTCTTTCAGCAAGTGGCTATTATAAAAATGATGGGTTAGATGAAGAAGGGTGGCCACATTTTACACAATTAAAAGCCCTGCCAGAATTATTTTTAAATCATCAGGAAGACCTGTTAAAAGATCATGTATTATTGTACTTTCAAAATCAAAAATTTATTTAAAATTGTTATGACGAAAATTTGTAAGTTTTTATTGTTTTGCTTTTGTTTGTTTTTTGTGGGAAATATTTCCGCACAGGTAGTTAAAAAATCTTTACCTAAAAAAGTGGGTTCTAAAAAAAAGGCACCAGTAAAATCTGTTGTAAAGAAGCCAGTTAAAACAGCTGTTATTAAAACTTTGCCCGATAAATCTATAAAAATTAAAATTACTACTGACAGCGGAATAATGGTTGTGAAACTCTATGACTCAACACCATTGCACAGAGACAATTTTGTAAAACTGGTGAAAGAGGGTTTCTACGATAGTCTTATGTTTCATAGAATTATACAGGGTTTTATGATACAGGGTGGTGATCCGAATAGTAAGAATGCGGCTGCCGGAGTAATGCTTGGGAATGGTGGCGATCATTTGACGAGAATACCGGCAGAATTTAGAAAAAGTCTTTATCATAAAAAAGGTGTCTTGGCTGCCGCCAGAGATGGAAATCCTGAAAAAGCAAGTAGTGCTTGTCAATTTTATATTGTACAGGGCAAACCTTTAACGGATGCTGAACTGGATATGGTGGAAGGAAGAATAGGAAGTAAATATTCTATAGAGCAGCGCAATACTTATAAAAAACTCGGTGGCACAGCTTTTCTTGATCAGAACTATACCGTTTTTGGTGAAGTGATTTCGGGTTTAGAGGTAGTTGATAAAATAGCAAGTGCGCCAAAAGCCCCGGGTGACAGACCAATTGGCGACATAAGAATGAAGATGGAAGTGGTGAAATAGTTATGGTGGATGTGTGGAACTAACAAATAAATAAAAAACTAATTAAATTCATAAATTAAAAAACAACTTAAAATGAGTTATCCGCAAAATTTGAAATACACGAAAGACCACGAATGGATTAGTTTGGACGGAGATATTGCTACAATAGGAATTACGGCATTTGCGCAAGGTGAATTAGGTGATATTGTATATGTTGATATAAGCAGTACGGGTAAAGCATTAAGCGCTGAAGATGTTTTTGGAACAGTGGAAGCTGTGAAAACTGTAAGCGATCTTTTTTTGCCTGCTGCCGGCACTGTCATTGAGGTAAATGCTGCCTTAGAAGCAAATCCTGAGTTGGTAAACAGTGATCCTTACGGCAAAGGTTGGATGGTAAAAGTGAAAATTGATAACCCTGCCGATATTGAGAAATTAATGGGTGCGGAAGATTATGAAAAACTGGTAGCTTAATTATTATTTTTATATGATACCCTTAAAAAAATTTGTACCAGGCATTGCCTGGTTTTTTTTAGTATTGATATTGTTATGTTTGCCCGGCGATGATTTGCCAAAAGCCGATGATTGGATGTCTGCCATTTTTTTTGATAAATGGGTACATACCGGATTGTTTTCTGTACTGGCTTTTTTGTTTATGATGCCTTATTGTAAAAGTAATTCAACCAATAAAAATAAATGGGCATCAATAATTAAAATTGCATTATCGGTAAGTATTTGGGGGCTCACAACAGAGATTATTCAAAAGTTTTTTATACCCGGCAGGAGCTTTGATTGGTGGGATTGGGCAGCCGATAGTGCAGGTGCAACACTTGCATTACTTGTTTGTAAAAGGTTTTACTTAAGATGAATTTTCTATGATTCTTAAAAAATATTTTACAAAAACAAAAATCCAGAACACAATTGTGTTCTGGATTTTTGTTACTTAATATTTAAAATATTATGGTTTTCTAACTCCGCCAACTGGTGATTTTACAGCCGGTTTTGCAACATCTTTAATGCCTAATTTATTTTTTACCAATTGTAAAATATTATCTCCTGTTGGTTTAACCAATAAATTATCTTCATTAAAAATATATGCATAGCCATTTTCTTTGGCAACTACGCCAATAGCATTTAAAGCTTTCTCTCTGATAGGTGCAATTTTTTCATTTGCTTTTGCCTGATATTCTTCCTGGCTTGATTGCTGGTAGTTTTGAACTTTCTGATACAACTCAATTAATTCCTTTCTTTTAATTTCTTTCATACTTGCAGAAAGTTTTACAGAATCTTTTATAAATGCGCTGTCTTTTCTATTTAATTCTGCTGAAAGATCCTGATACTGTTGACCTAAACCTGCCTGAAATTCCTGTAATTCTGACTGTGCTTTTGCTGCTTCGGGCATAGTGCTAATTAGCTCATCAGTATTAATGTAGCCCATTTTGTTTTGTGCAGTTGCAGTAAACATACTTAAGGCCATTGCACTTACGAATAATAATTTTTTCATTGTACTTTTTAAGTTTTCTTTTTATTGTTACTATTAAATGGCATTTTATTTTTAAAAATGCTGCATTAAACTTTTGTTTTTTATTTAACTCCCATATTTCTCAACACATCATCACTTTTATCAAGTTTTGGGTCGGCAAATATAACAGTAATTCCTTCACTTTTATCTAATATAAAATCATAAAGTTTTTCTACTGCAAGTTTTTGTACAGCGTTGTAAACTCTGTCCTGTATTGGTTTTATTAACTCCTGCCTTTTCCTAAAAAGATCTCCCTCAAAACCAAAACGTTTTTTTTGAAGGTCACGCAATTCTCTTTCTTTATTATAAAGCTCATCTTCTCTTTTTTTCTTTAAAACTTCTGTAAGCATAACCTGCTCTGCATCATAATCCTTGTACATTTTATCCATGGCAGTTTGTCTTTGGTCTAATTCTTTTTGCCATAATTCACTAAAATTATCAAGTTTTTTTTGCGCTTCTTTGTACTCAGGTACTTTATCAAGAATATATTTTGAATCAATTATGGCATAACGTTGAGCATGAACTGCAAGTGCTGCTAAAGAAAATAAAAATGCAAAAATTATTGTTTTCATGGTGTTATGTTTTATCAAATGTCTTTTGTCTAATATTCTTTGTCCTACATCTACTTTTCTATTCCGGCTCTTGCCCTAACATAAATGTAAATTTAGCTGCGCCTTTAATACCTGTGTTCTGGTTGTATCTGTCAAAGCCAATACCGTAATCAAAACCAAGTAAACCAAACATTGGTAAAAAGAAACGCATACCAACACCTGCACTGCGGCGTAATTTAAACGGATTGTAATCTTTAAATTTATACCAGCCATTTGCAGCTTCAAAAAAGGCAAGGCCATAAATTGTACTGCTTGCGGATGTGCTGAATGGATACCTAAGCTCCATTGTGTACTTATTAAAGATGGTAAAATATTCCTGTTGGGTAACGCCATCAGGATTTATCTTTGGATTTGAATTACTGTAAACAGGATAACCCCTGTGTGCAATAATATCATAACCCAATAATGCAGTAGTATTACTTAAACCGGCATCGCCCAGTTGAAAACGCTCAAACGGGGATACTTTTAAATTTGAATTGTATTTACCAATGAAGCCATATTTAGCAGCCGCTTTTAATATAAACTGCTTGTTTTTTTCTGCACCTCTTGCACGACCAATTGGTACGTACCACTCACTGTTAAAACGCCACTTATGAAACTCAGGTAATTTGTATTGATTTTCTGCGCCTGATGTAATTCCAAGTAACGAATACGGCAATGTAAATTGTCCGCTCAACAATACGTTAGAACCGCTTGTAGGGAAAATAGGATTCGGACCTGCTGAATTTCTGAGCAAAGTAAGTTTTAAACTCAAATTTGTTGAGTTACCGTTGCTTAATCCTGCAAAAATATTTGCGTAATTTTTAAGTTTGTACTGCTGAACATTTAAAGAATAAATAAGGTTAAAATAATCATCTGGCCATTTTAACTGCTTGCCAAGGGATACACCAAAGCCAACAGTATTTACATAAGAATTCTTACCACACGATGCACAAGGCTGACCAAACTGATTATATGCATTGGAGTATTTTGTATTAAAATAACTTACAGAAAATGAATTTCTTTTTTTACCACCAAGCCATGGTTCTGTAAAAGAAAGATTATATGATCTGTATGCCCGGCCATTTGATTGTATTCTTGCGCTGAATTTTTGTCCGTCACCAGATGGTAGAGGGTCCCACGTAGAGCGCTTCATAATATTTTTAATAGAAAAGTTATTAAACGTAACTCCCAATGTTCCTGTCAAACCTATTCCGCCACCAAAACCGGCGGAAAGTTCAAGCTGGTCAGCAGATTTTTCTTCAACCTGCCAGTTAATATCTACAGTTCCATCTGCATTATTTGGTACAACTTGTGGGTTTATTTTTTCAGCATTTAAAAATCCTAACTGAGATAATTCTCTTTGTGTACGAATAATATCCTGTCTGCTGAATTTTTCACCCGGTATGGTTCTAAGTTCACGAAGAATTACATAATCCTTTGTTTTATCATTTCCTGAAACTGTAATCTTGCCATAAACAGCCTGCGGTCCTTCTCGCATGCGTATCTCAAAATCAATAGTATCGTTGTAAACAGCTGTTTCTATTGGGTCTACATTAAAGAAAAGATAACCATCATCCTGATATAAACTTCCAACATCTCCGCCTTCTGCAGACAACTGTTTACCCAGTTTTTTGTTTAAAGTTTCGGCATTGTAAACATCTCCTTTTTTAATTCCCAGTATAACATTCAAAATAGAATCAGAATATTTTGTATTTCCCTTCCACGCAATGTTTCCAAAATAATATTTATGACCTTCAGTTACTTTTATATGTACATCTATATTCCCTTTATTATTTTCTATTGTTGTATCTGCTATAATAGATGCATCTCTAAATCCCTGTGCGTTATAATAATCAAGCACTTTTTCTTTATCTTCTTTGTACTTTTTTTCAGAAAATTTTGCACCCGAAAACAATTTAAATCTAAAATAAGGATCTAGGTATTCCTTTGTTCTGCTCGGATAGAGATATCCTGTTTCTTTTAAATATTCTTTGAAAGATTTATTTTTCGTGGTATCGCCATAAGGGCTAACAACCTTGTCAGGAAAAAGTGTAAAGCGTGACATTTCTTTTGTACCCTTCATCTGCTTTTTCAACTTCGCATCAGAAACCTCTTCATTGTTTGCAAAATTTATTGAGTTTATTCGAACTTTTTTTCCTTTATTTATGTAAAACGTAATTACTACACTATTTGCCTGGCCGGGGGCAGGTTGCTCAACCATATTAATGGTTACATTTCTGTAGCCTTTGTCATAATAAAATTTTCTGATAACTTCAACAGCGCTCAACTTCATATCTTCCGTAAGTACACGATCTTTAGCAAGACCGGTTTTTGGACCAAGATCATCTTTCTCTCCTTTTTTTATACC
>JAYVVD010000298.1:0-3050 GCA_043787295.1 Ferruginibacter sp.
CGTGATGCTTTAATAGGAATTGCTTTGTTTCTTACACAACTGGCAAAGAGCCAAAAAACAATTAGGCAGTTGCGCAATACCTACAAAGATTATTACATGAGCAAAAATAAAATTACGCTCGAAAAAGACACAGATGTAAAATCGATCTTTGAAAGTATAAAAGATAAATACAAAAACCAGCCTATAAATACCGATGATGGTTTAAAAATAGAATTTGATAATGACTGGGTACATCTTCGCACAAGTAATACAGAGCCAATAATTAGAATCTACGCTGAGAGCAATCACATGATTACAGCAGATAACATTGCAAAAAGATTAATGAAAGATATTAAGGAAACGATGGCTTAAATTGGTTACAGATTACGAGTTATTTTGTTGCGAATTTGTTTAAATTAAAAGTGTAAAACAAATAACGTGGTTTATAAAGCCTTTAACTCGGCACCCGCAACTTTTAATTAAATTAATGGAACGAATTTACTTTGATAACGCCGCTACTACTTCACTTGATCCTGCTGTGCTGGAAACTATGATGCCTTATCTAACTGAAAAATTTGGTAACCCATCATCTATTTATTCTTATGGTAGAGAAACAAGAATGGCTGTTGAAACAGCAAGGAAATCTGTAGCAAAACTTTTAAACGCAAACCCTGCAGAAATATTTTTTACAAGTGGTGGTACGGAAAGCAGCAACATGGCTATTCATGCAGCTATAAGAGATTTGGGTTGCAGGCATATTGTTACTTCTAAAATTGAGCACCATGCGGTTGCACATACAGTTGAGCACTTAAATAATCTGGATGAAGTAAAAGTGAGCTATGTAAAAATTTTACCGGATGGACACATAGATTTAGAAGATTTGGAAAAATTACTAGCAGGTACTGAAGATAAAGTCCTTGTTTCATTAATGCATGCAAACAATGAAATTGGTAATATGCTGGATATACATGCAGTAGGTAATTTATGCAAATTATACAATGCAATTTTTCACAGCGATACCGTACAAACTGTTGGGCATTTTCCAATGAATTTAAGAAACACTCCTATACATTTTATTACCGGAGCTGCACATAAATTTCATGGTCCTAAAGGTGTAGGTATTATTTATATAAACGAAAACGTGCGGATAAAACCATTTGTACATGGCGGTTCTCAGGAACGTAACATGCGTGCAGGTACTGAAAATATTTATGGTATTGTAGGGTTTGCAAAAGCTTTTGAAATTGCCATGGCTGGTTATGAAAAAGACAGTGCATATATTGGCACATTAAAATATTATATGCATGAGCAACTAAAAAAGAATATACCCGGTGTAGGTTTTAATGGGGATGTTTTAGGCAAAAGTTTATATACGGTTTTAAGTGTAAGTTTCCCCAAAACTGAAAAATCAGAAATGATTTTATTTAATCTTGATATAAATAAAATTTGTGCAAGTGGTGGCAGTGCCTGTACAAGTGGTGCAGAAGCTGGCAGTCACGTAATAAGGGCTATTAATAACAACCCCAATCACATTACAATACGTTTTAGTTTTAGCAAACACAACACAAAAAAGGAGATAGATGTGGTAATAAATAAATTAAAAGAACTAGTGTAAATCATGTAACAACATTAACTTCTATCGGCAGAAAAATATTAAAACTTGTTCCTATATCAGGTTTGCTTAAAACGGTAATAAAACCACTATGATTTTCTATAACTTTTTTTACAAGTGCAAGACCAATACCGGTCCCTTCATATTCTTGTTTCGAATGTAGTCGTTGAAATAATTTAAATATGCGTTCTGCATATTCCTGCTCAAAACCAATACCATTGTCTGTTATTGTAATTTTATAAAATTCATCTTCATTCTTTTCCATGTTGGCAGTAGCCTGTAGGGTTTCTCTTTTTACAATTTCTGAAGTGACGGTTACAAAAGGAAATATATTTTTCTTTTGGTATTTTAATGCATTGCTTATTATGTTTTGAAACAACTGCTTCATTTGTCTTGGATCTCCATACACTACAGGAAGTTTATCAACTTTCACCTGCGCATGTTTTTCAATGATAGTAGCTTCCATATCATCCAACACATCTTTTACAACAAACGCAAGGTCTGTCTTTTCAAAAGTTACAGCTCCAAACGTTGAGTTGGAATAGTGGAGCAAATCATCAATGAGATTTCTCATTTTTGCTGTAGTAGTTAATATACGGTCTGCTGTTCTTTTATTCTCTTCATTTGTTGGACCTATTGCCGTTAGTAATCTATCTAAAAAGAAACTTATTTTGCGCAATGGTTCCTGAAGATCATGAGATGCAGCATAAGTAAATTGTTTCAGCTGCTCATTGGCCTGTTTTAATTCAACAGTTCTTTCGTCAATTTTATATTCCAATAAATCAGCAGCTTTTTTCTCTTCTGTTATATCTAATAGTGTTCCTACCAAAGAAACCGGTTTTGTATTTATAAACGAAAATTTTCCATTTAAACGTATCCACCGAATACTATTATCCGGAAGGATAATTCTGGCTTCATAAATAAGTTCACCGGTTTTCATAGCTATAGCATATGCAGCTTCCCGTAGCGCTTTATCATCAAGGTGTATTGCATCTATAAAAATGCTGTATGGTATTTTTTCCTTTACATCTAACCCAAATATTTCAACCATTCTCGGTGAATAAATGAGGGTTTGATCAGTTACGTTCACATCAAACGTTCCCAATCTTGCAGCCTCTACTGCTAAACGTGTACGTGCTTCACTTTTCTCCAGAAGTTTTGCTGCTTTTTTTCTTGCTGTAATATCCCTAAAATACCATGCCCACCCATAATTTACACCATCCTTTCCAATAATTGGTGAGCCATTGCGTTCTATAATTCGTCCGTCTTTAAAGTAAATTTCATCGTAACTTATTTCCTTTTTTTCTTCATAAAGGGTTTGTACTCTTTTAATAAATCCTTCAGGATCTTTTAAAAGTGTCATGGCATGTTTTAAGGCGGCTTCATCATCCTTGCTTTCAATGATCTCAAGTGGTATTTTCCATATTTGTGCAAATCGATGGTTGTATAAAATAATTTT
>JAYVVD010000299.1:0-8845 GCA_043787295.1 Ferruginibacter sp.
GGAACAACGTGCATCTGGTTCAGGCGTTTTAATAAGTGAAGACGGATATATTGTAACCAACAACCACGTTGTTGCTGCTGCAGATGAAATTACGGTCACACTAAGTAACAAAAAAACCTATAAAGCAAAAGTAATTGGAACTGATCCCGCATATGATTTAGCAGTAATTAAAGTAGAAGCAGCAGGTTTGCCTTACTTAATTTATGGCAACTCTGATGATGTAAAAATTGGACAGTGGGTTTTAGCCATTGGTTATCCACTAAATCTTGAAGCAACAGTAACTGCAGGTATAATAAGTGCAAAGGCCAGAAGTTTGGGTTTAAATAAAGACAAAGCAGGAGCCGCAGGAATTGAATCTTTTTTACAAACTGATGCAGCTGTAAATATGGGTAATAGTGGTGGAGCCTTGGTTAATACTGATGGTAAAATTGTTGGTATCAATTCTGCCATTGCATCTCCAACAGGGTATTACTCAGGTTATTCTTATGCAATTCCTGTAAATATTGTAAAAAAAGTTGTTGATGATATTATTAAATTTGGTACGGTACAGCGTGCTTACATTGGTATTGCTTACACAACACCAAGCGACTTAAGTGAAGAGGTAAAAAAACAACAGGGAATACCAATGGATGCTTATGGCATTTATGTAACTGATGTTCCTGTTGATGGTGGTGCTTACAGTGCAGGGGTGCGAAAAGGAGATATGATCATAAAAGTAAATGGTAGCATGGTGAGCACTGGCGCAGAAATGCAGGAACAAGTCAGCAGATATAAGCCAGGCGATAAAATAACAATTACTTATTTAAGAAATAATAAAGAAGTAACAGCAAATGTAACTTTAAAAAACAAAGCAGGTAATTACGATGTGGTAAAAAATGAAATTGCTACAGACAAATTAGGTGCAGAACTGGTGACCTTGGACCAAAAGAAAGCCAAGGAATATGGTGTTACCGGCGGCGTAATAGTAAAGAAAATAAAAGCTGAAGGTGCCATTGACAAACAAAGCAGAATGAAAGACGGTTTTATTATTTTAAAAATAAATAATAAAGTTATAACTTCTGTTGATGAATTGAAAAACACTATGGGGAAAGAAAAAGACATTACAGTTAGTGGTTTCTATCCAGGCTACGATGGTTTGTACGAGTATCCATTTTCTTTAGATAATGAATAACATAGACACACATAAACAAAGCCCCTGAAATAATCAGGGGCTTTTATTTATATCAAATTAAATTTTTATACTTTTCTAAAATACAAAAATCACCGCCTTCTCTTTTAAAAGGAAAGCTGCTGTTTAAAATAATTTCCTGCCCTGAAAAGACATCTTTGTAATGCCCTGGTATTACACTAAAATTAATATTTTCCGCACTGTCAATTTTATTGAAATTTATTATACAAACTACCACGTCCTCTTTACTTTGTATTATCATCAAAAATATATTTCCAGCAATTAGTGATTCATCGATATAAATATTTGCTGCCTTTAAATTTGTAAATACAGGATTCCTTTTTCGCAATGCCAGCAAACATTTATAAAAGTTCTGGAGCTTTAAATCCTCTGTCCATTCAATTACATCTTTTTCAAAAAATTGAAGTCTTTTATAATTTGGTAATTCCTGCCCGCTGTATATTAGAGGAAGAGATTCATACAAAATTGAAAATACCGCCCATGCTTTGGCAAATATGCCATACTTCTCATATTCAGTACCGTTCCATGAATTTTCATCATGGTTGCTTGTGAAAAACAGACGGAGGTCTTTTTCATCAAAATCTTTTTTATAATCTGATAATACTTTTATGCAATCAGCCAGTGTCTTTTCACCGGTTATAAATTGCTGTGTGGCATGCATCCATTTCCATGTATAAGAAATGTCAAACGCCTCATGATAATTTATATCCTCTGTTTCAGCAAGCCATATCAGTTCTTTTTTTAAAGGAGATAAATACTGCCTTGCTTTTAGCCAAAATGTCAATGGTGTCAGGTGGGCAAGGTCAGCACGAAAACCATCTATATTAAACTCTTTAATCCAATACTGCATGGCATCAATCATAGCAATTTGTTCCGCTTCACATGCATGATCTATCTGTAAAACATCAGTCCAATCGTAAGGGGAAACAAAATTACCTTCCACATTTTTCATAAAATATTCTGGGTTGGTTTTTGTCCAAACATTATCCCATGAAGTATGGTTTGCTACCCAGTCAATAATTATTTTCATCCCCAGCGAATGAACTTTTATTACCAGATCTTTAAAATCTTCTGTGCTACCAAACTCTGGGTTTACTCCTTTGTGATTTTGAATAGAGTAATAACTGCCAAGCGTACCTTTTCTTTTTTCAACCCCAATTGGGTGTATTGGCATCAACCATAATATTTCCACACCCATATCTTTCAGCCTCGGCAAGTGATGCTCAAAAGCTTTAAAAGTTCCTTCGGGCGTATATTGCCTCATATTTACTTCATACAAATTACTATTCTTTAAAAATGCCGGTTGAGTAAATAAACTTGCTGCCATAAAATTTTATTTTCAATTTCCCAGTTGCAAAAAGAGTGATATAAATTCAATTTATCTTAAAACGTACCTTTGCAACCAATATTTTATATGAAGCAATTTACTATTCCTTTTACATATCGCAGCCCTCTTATTACTGATATAAAAAACACAAGACGGGAGCAAGATAAAATGAAGAAAGATTTTACGCCTACCCTGTTGGATCTGGGAGAGGTACAAATTTATTTAGCCAGACATTTTGGGTTTTGTTACGGTGTAGAAAATGCCATTGAAATTGCTTTTAGAACCATAGATGAAAACCCAGGCAAACGTATTTTTTTATTAAGTGAAATGATTCACAATCCGCAGGTAAATGCAGATTTGCAGCAAAGAGGTGTTACATTTTTACAAGATACAAAAGGCAATATGTTGATTCCTTTTAAAGAATTAACGGCTGATGATGTGGTTATTATTCCTGCGTTTGGTACCACGTTAGCAATTGAAGAAAAATTAAATTCTATTGGTATTTCTACAAAAAAGTACAATACAACCTGTCCGTTTGTTGAAAAAGTTTGGAACCGTGGGGACCAAATAGCGAAAAAAAATTATACAGTAGTTGTACATGGCAAACCAACGCACGAAGAAACGCGTGCAACATTTTCTCATGCTGCTAAGGTTACGTCAACAGTTATTGTAAACGATATGGCAGAAGCAATTGAACTCAGTAAATATATAACCCGCGAAAAAAATTTTGAACAGTTTAATGAAGAATTTGAAGGTCGCTTTTCAGAAGGATTTAATCCTGAAAAAGATTTGCAGCGTATTGGTGTTATTAACCAAACCACCATGCTGGCAAGCGATACACAGGCCATTGCTGACTTTTTAAAAAATATAATGCTGGTAAAATACGATCTTACAGAAGCCAATATTGCTGAAAGATTTGCTGATACAAGAGATACGCTTTGTTACGCTACAAACGATAACCAATCATCTATTTATGGCTTGCTGGAACAGGAAGCAGATTTTGCCATTGTTGTAGGAGGTTATAACAGCAGCAACACATCTCACCTTGTAGAACTCTGCGAAGAAAAACTAACAACTTATTTTATAAATGGCGCTGATAAAATATCTGTGGACAATACCATTTTTCATTACAATCTGCACAACCAGGAAGAGAAAGCTACCATTGATTTTTTACCATTAAACAGACCTGTAAAAATATTAATAAGCAGTGGTGCTAGTTGCCCAGATGCAATAGTTGAGGCGGTTATAGAAAAAATTGCAGCCATGAAAAACAGCAGTCAAAAACTTGCAGCATTAAAAAGAGAAATGCATTTGGTAAATTAATAAATTGGTTGCCTTACAAGGTTCAAAGCAATCTTTAGTTGCTGTAAAATATCAATATTTGTATTATCTAACACAACGGCATCTTCGGCTTTTTTTAATGGACTTACCTCTCTGTGAGAATCTATATAATCTCGCATTTCAAGATTGTGCTTTACATCTTCCAACACAATATTTGGATTTTTTTCAAACATTTCTTTAAACCTTCTTTTAACCCTTGTAGCAATATCAGCAGTCATAAATATTTTTAATTCAGCCTCGGGGAAAACAGTTGTACCAATATCTCTTCCATCCATTACAATTGCTTTATCTGTACCCATTTTTTGCTGTTGCGCAACTGCGAAGGTTCGTACAGGTGCAATAGCAGCAATATCACTCACCTTATCTGCAATTATAAGATCCCGTATTAAATACTCAACGTTTTCATCGTTTAAAAATATTTCTGATTCGCCTGACTTTATGTTGGATTCAAAATGTAAATGAATTTCATTCAGAGCATTTTTTACTTCCATATCATCAGTCCAGTCGATGTGGTTTCTTAAAAAATACAGCGTAATTGCCCTGTACATGGCACCGCTGTCAATATAAGTGTAGCCTAGCACTTTTGCTAATTGTTTGGCAAGTGTACTTTTTCCGCAAGATGACCATCCATCAATTGTAATAATTATCTTTTTTGCCATACCGCAAAAGTGAAACAATTTTAATGGTTTGCAAAATGAATTTCTGCTTTGTACGAGTATAAACAAAAAGCCCCTTCAAAATTGAATGGGACTTAATTATTTATTTAAAAGTAATTTATGCTTCGCTTTTCTTTTCTTTTTTTCTAGGTTCTTCTTTGTCTTTCTTTTTAAAAATAACCTTTTGGTTTTCTACATCCAGTTCTGCAACTAAAATATCACCAGATTTTATATTCATATTTAAAATCTCTTCAGCTAAAGGATCTTCCAGATATTTTTGAATAGCTCTATGCAGCGGTCGAGCACCAAACTGGCTATCATAGCCTTTTTCAGCTACAAAAGCTTTTGCTTCGGGTGTTAGTTCCATACTAAAACCAAGGTTGTTTAAACGCTTCATTACAGCTTTCATCAAAATATCTATAATCTCAAAAATATCATCTTTGCTTAGAGAATTAAAAATTATAACATCATCAATCCTATTTAAAAACTCAGGACTAAAAGTACGCTTTAATGCTTTTTCAATTACTGCCTTGTTGTTTTCATCAGAATTTTCCATTCTGTTAGCGGTAGCAAAACCTACACCTTCACCAAAATCTTTTAACTGGCGTGCGCCAATATTAGATGTCATAATAATCATGGTATTTTTAAAATCTACTTTCCTTCCAAGGCCATCTGTAAGCATACCATCATCCAAAACCTGTAATAAAATATTATAAATATCTGGGTGAGCTTTTTCAATTTCATCCAACAAAATTACGCTGTAAGGCTTGCGGCGTACACGTTCTGTAAGCTGACCACCTTCTTCATAACCAACATAGCCTGGAGGCGCTCCTATCAAACGACTCACTGTAAACTTCTCCATGTACTCACTCATGTCAATACGAATCAATGCATCTTCACTATCAAACATTTGCCTTGCAAGTGTACGGGCAAGTTCAGTTTTACCTACACCCGTAGGACCTAGAAATATAAATGTACCAATAGGTTTTTTAGGATCTTTTAACCCTACCCTATTTCGCTGTATCGCTTTTACTACTTTACTAATGGCATCTGCCTGACCCACAACTGCACCTTTTAGGTCTTCACCCATGTGGCGAAGCTTTTCCGTTTCTGCCTGTACCATACGTTTTACAGGTATACCTGTCATCATATGTACTACTTCAGCAATATCCTCTTCTTCTATTGGAAAACGCTTATTCTTACTTTCTTCCTCCCAATCGCTTTTTGCTTTCTCAAGCTCATCTTGAAGGCGCTTTTCTGTATCTCTTAAAGATGCAGCCTCTTCAAACTTTTGACTTTTTACGACTTTATTTTTCTCCAGTTTTATATCTTCAATTTTTTTCTCCAGATCAATTATATTTTCCGGAACATTTATATTTTTAATATGTTTTCTTGCACCTACTTCATCCAACACATCAATAGCTTTATCGGGTAACAAACGATCTGTCATATATCGATCACTCAATTTCACACATGCTTCAATAGCTTCCTGGCTATAGGTAACATTATGGTAATCCTCGTATTTGCTTTTTATATTTGTCAATATTTCAATTGCTTCATCCACACTTGGCTGTTCAACCAATACCTTTTGAAACCGACGATCCAATGCACCATCTTTTTCAATGTGCTGGCGGTATTCATCTAAAGTAGTTGCCCCAATACATTGCAATTCGCCACGGGCAAGTGCCGGTTTAAAGATGTTGCTTGCATCCAGACTTCCACTTGCTCCACCTGCACCAACAATGGTATGTATTTCATCAATAAATAAAATTACATCTTTGTTTTTTTCAAGTTCATTCATAATAGCCTTCATACGCTCTTCAAACTGGCCACGGTATTTTGTACCTGCAACCAATGCAGCAAGATCAAGGCTTACAACTCTTTTATCAAACAAAACCCTGCTTACTTTTCTTTGTACAATGCGCAACGCCAAACCTTCTACAATGGCGGTTTTGCCCACACCGGGTTCACCAATTAATATTGGGTTATTTTTCTTTCTGCGGGAAAGTATTTGCGATACTCTTTCAATTTCATTTTCACGACCAACGATAGGATCAAGAGATCCGCTTTCTGCAAGGCGAGTTATATCTCTTCCAAAATTATCGAGTACAGGGGTTTTTGTTTTAGGCAAATTTGCAGCACCGGGTTTGGCAGATTTTTGTGCTCCAAATTTTTTACTGTCATCGTCAAAATCATCTTCATCATTAAATTCTGCACGGGGCAAATCGCTTGCTACAAAACCAAGTTCGGTTTTAAAAATATCGTAATCAACATCAAACTGATTTAAAATTTGGGTCGCAATATTTTCTTTATTTTTTAAAATAGATAACATCAAATGCTCACTTTCTACGTTGGCACTTTTTACAGCTTTCGCTTCTAAAACAGTAATTCGAATAACTTTTTCTGCCTGCTTTGTCAGAGGCAGTGAATTTATGTTGGCTATATTTTTTCCTGTTTTATCTTTCACAGCAAGTTCAATTTCCTTGCGTAATTCATACACATCTACATGGAGTGTTTTGAGAATTTTTACAGCGGTGTTTTCACCGTCTCTTATTAATCCCAATACAAGATGTTCTGTTCCTATAAAATCATTTCCCAACCTTAATGCCTCTTCTCTGCTGTAGGAAATGATTTCTTTTACCTGTGTGCTAAAATTATTGTCCATGATCTTAAATTTTTACTGATACAATGATAACGAAAAAAAGAAGTGGTTAAGTGCTAAAAAAATCAAAAATGTTGATATGTGTACAATATGATTTTTACTAATTATAGAAGAAAACAAACACATATTTATAGATCGGATTATTATATCTTAGATTATTAATCGCATTATATGAAACTCAAAATAGATACCAAAGAAAAATTTACTGTTTTAACGCCAGAAGAGTTCATTATTTCTGCTAATATGACAGAAGACATTGAGAAAATATGTGGATATGCCAGTTCCCATATTCCTCATATAATAATTAATATGAAAATGGTGACAGAAATAGATGAACAGGCCGCAGAGAAATTTTCATCAATTCAACAACAGTTTTACGAGAAGAATATTTCTTTGGTAATTTGCGAGATACAGCCACCTGTTGAAGCGGTTTTTGAAAAACTTGATTTAACAGATTTAATGAATATTACACCTACTGAAAGTGAAGCCTGGGATATTGTGCAAATGGAAGAAATAGAAAGAGAATTATTAAGCGATTTTGATGAGGAAGATAAATAAATGCTAGAAAAGCAGCATTTTTAATTAAAAAATAGTCTTGGAATAAAATGTTTTAAATTTTTACAAATTGCTTGCACTTACAATTTTAGGGAACAATTCTGCCATACCTGCACATGGGCGAAATCCAACTTCGCAGGTATTACAAACCAACGATGAAAATTATTTAATAGATTGTGGTGAGGGAACACAAAACCAACTTACCAAATACAAAATCAAGCGAAGTAAAATAAATAAAATATTTATTTCGCACCTACATGGAGATCATTATTTTGGCCTGATCGGTTTACTAACCAGCATGGGTTTACTTGGTCGTACAAACGAGCTGCATGTATATGCCCCCGCTTTGCTTCAACAAATTATACAATTGCATCTTGACGCTGCAAATACCATTTTACCTTACCAGCTTTATTTTCATATTTTAAATGAAGAAGGTGTAATTGCCAACGACAAAAAAATAATTGTTTCAACTTTTAAAGTAAAACACCGCATTGATTGTTTTGGTTTTCTATTTAGGGAAAAGAAAAACCCAAGAAGCATACTTCCTGATAAAGTAAAAATGTATGAAATACCAGAGGTTTTTTATGGAGAGCTACAAAAAGGGAGTGATTACAGCACAAAAAAAGGGACTATTATTGCCAATGATGATGTAACTGAACCTGCAACCCCTGCACGCAGCTATGCATATTGCGCAGATACAATTTACGATGAAAGTATAGCTGAAAAAATTAAAGGGGCAGATCTTGTTTATCACGAAACAACATATTTGAAAGACCTTGAAGAACGTGCTGCTGCAAGGTATCACTCCACTACAACACAGGCAGGAAAAATTGCAAAACTTGCAGGTGCAAAAAAATTATTGATTGGTCATTTTTCATCTAAATATGAGAAACTATATGAATTTTTATCTGAAACAAAAGAGGTGTTTGAAAACACGGAGATTGCTCATGAAGGAGCATGTTTTAAAATTTAATCATCATCACGAATAATGTAATTATTTCCTTCTGCAAATAACCAGTTATAAGCCTCTTCAAAAACTTTGGAAGACTCATTATTGCCAAAAAAATCAAATTTATAAAGAACAACAACTGAATTGAGTACCAAATCTTTTGCCA
>JAYVVD010000300.1:0-3112 GCA_043787295.1 Ferruginibacter sp.
AAGGTTCGATTCCTTTCGTGGGCACCTTAAAATCCCTGTAGTTTTCTGCAGGGATTTTTGTTTTATCCTAAAATATAAATATGTATTCATCAATTTAAAAACTTTTATTTTCTGGCTTATTGATTGGTGTATAAAGACAAACAAGTCACAAATGGATGCCTTTTAAATTATTCCTTCTTTATTTTCAAATGATCGGTACATTCCTGTCACTTTTTATTTTTAGAGAATGAAACATGGACAGAATCGCTTTTTGTACCCACATTTTTAGGGCAATAGATTATAAAAAACTATGTACTTATTTCCGCAGAAATTGTAATGGGAGGAGCTACAGTAAAAGGTGGAGGACTTGTAGCAAATCCTAAAGTGGAAAATTTTTTTAATGAAAATGAGATTAGTAAAAAAGAAAATACAGTAGAAATTTGAAAATAATGATTACCACATCTTTAACACCAAAATTTCCCTGCAAAAGGCCTTATTTAAAATGGAATGCTTGTTATCGATTACCTTTATACAGTTAAAATTTATACAATGAAAAACTTATTATTTTTATGTAGTATTTTATTTTTTGCTTCTTGCAGTGCCGTTTACAAAAGCGGCCAAACTCCTGATGATCTTTATTTTTCCAAACCAAAAGTCGTTCTAGAAAATACCAACCATTACGAAAAACTGGATAACGTTTACGAGGAAAGACAAATAAGAATGGCTGCTTACGATTACCGGTGGCGCTCACTTGATGACCGTTACGATTACAACTACTCTTACCATCCTTATAATTACGGTTACAATTATGGTTATTACTACAACCCTTATTATTATGCTTATCCAGTATATGGGCAAAGTGCTCTATTTGTTAATCCAAAGAACAGCACCATCCGCACAACTAATCTTACATCTTATAACAATACCGTTTCGGGTTATACGCCTTCAAAAACTTCGGGCAGTACAAGAACAATAATTGTAAGAGGATATAACAACAGCAACAATCAAACTAATCGGAACAATACTTACGACACCAGAACTTACAATGAAAATCGTTCATACACACCTTCCTCCAATTCAAACAACAGTAGCAATAACAACAGCGCACCTGCTCCTGCTTCTACTGGCACAAGCGTTCCTCGACCTGCCAGAGGACAATAACGGTATAGCTAACTTTTAAACATTGCTTTTTTATAAAGCCAATCATATATATGCAAAAGATTTTAACCTTTATTGTACTCTTTTTTATTACCAATACTTATGCTCAGGTTCCTGAAGATGCAGTTCGATATAGCTGGTATACTCAAAACGGAACAGCCCGCACATTGGCTATCGGTGGTGCAATTGGTTCGCTAGGTGGCGATATTACTTCAAATTTTGTTAACCCTGCAGGCATTGGATTTTACAAAACAAATGAAGCAACTATAAGCAGCGGGTTTGCATTTAATAAAATTAAAACAGGTTACAGAGGAACTTCACTGAACGAGACGAAACAGCAATTTAATTTTGCTCCCTCCGGGTTGGTAATAGCAATGCCTAACAGATTTAGCGAAATAAAAACAAATGCCTTTTCTTTCGCAGCAACACAAACAGCTAATTTTAATAATGTTGTACATTTTAAAGGACTAAACAATTACAGTTCTTTTAGTGAACAGTTTGCAGAAGAATTTTCAAGACTTAAAACAAGCATTGATAATGTTTTAAATACAAACAGCATCTCGCCTTACACAACGGCGCCTGCATTATACACATATTTGATAGATACAGTGCGTACAGCTAATGGTCTTATTTTAAAAGCCGCACCTGAATATATTTTAGATGCAGGACAGGCGTTGCAACAGGAAATGACAAAAACCACAAAAGGCGGTTTGTATGAACTTGGGTTTACTTATGCAGGCAATGATGGTAAGAAATTATTATGGGGAATATCTGTAGGCATACCAATTGTAAATTTTGAAAGCAATACAGTATTTTCTGAAAACGATACTTCCAGTATGAGTACCAACCATTTTAAATCTTTTTCTTTTACTGATAATTTTACAACGAAAGGAGCTGGTGTAAATGCCAAATTAGGTTTAATATTTAGACCTAAAGAATACATTCGCCTGGGGCTTGCAGTGCATACACCTACTTATATGTCTTTAACTGATTCGAGGCAAAGCTCTTTACAAACTAATTTAGAAAATCCTATCAAAACTTTTAACGCATCATCAGATTTATTTACCGAAGGCAAGCGTGGTTTTGCAAAATATATTCAATCATCTCCATTAAGAATTATTGCCAATGGTTCGTATGTTTTTAGAGAAGTTGAAGATGTTACAAAACAACGTGGTTTTGTTTCTGCAGATATTGAATATGTAAACCACAAAGGTTCTCGGTTTAACAGCGATGCCCAACAACCCACTGTTGACCAGCAGGCGTATTACAAAAGCCTTAACAATGTGGTAAAAGACATTTACAAAGGCAATATAAATATTAAACTTGGCGGTGAAATAAAATTTAATACAATAATGGGTAGGCTTGGCTTTGGTTACTATGGCAGTCCTTATAAAGATGCGCCTTCCAAAGCAAATAAAATGACAATGAGTAGTGGTTTGGGCTACCGCAACAAAGGTTTTTTTGTAGACTTGACTTATATGTATTTAATAAATAGAGATTTTAATATTCCTTATCGTTTGCAGAATTTGCAAAATGTTTATGTAGATATTAAACAGCAAAGCAGCAACATTATTGCAACTATTGGTGTTAAGTTTTAAAGTGATGCCGGAGAAAATTATTTTAATTTATTTATTAGATAAGAAAGTATTTCCTTTTGCTCTAACCAAATAATTTCTTCATCTTTTTTAAACCAGGTAAGTTGCCTTTTTGCGTAATGACGGCTATTTTGTTTTATTAATTGAAATGCCATTTCTCTGGTTGTTTTTCCTTCAAAAAAATTAAAGAGTTCTCTGTAACCTACGGTTTGCATTGCAT
This sequence comes from Ferruginibacter sp., assembly GCA_043787295.1. Lineage (GTDB taxonomy): Bacteria > Bacteroidota > Bacteroidia > Chitinophagales > Chitinophagaceae > Ferruginibacter. The sequence continues at coordinate 2,953 of JAYVVD010000300.1, forward strand.
TCAGGTGTTTATAAAGTAAAAGGAATTCTGCTTCCTGTTCTAAGCCCTGCTCCTGCATTACATCTACCCTGCTGTTTATTCTGTCGTATAACTCCTGCCGGTTTATTTCTATTCCAACCTTTATAATTTTAAATGGTCGCTGTTTCTTTATTTTTTTTTG
>JAYVVD010000301.1:0-2638 GCA_043787295.1 Ferruginibacter sp.
TGAAACTATTAACTACCGTACTTACAAACCTGAAAGAGATGGTTTGTTTTGCGAAAGAATATTTGGGCCTGTAAAAGATTATGAGTGTGCTTGTGGAAAATATAAGCGTATTCGTTATAAAGGAATTGTTTGTGATCGTTGTGGTGTGGAAGTAACGGAGAAAAAAGTTCGTCGGGAAAGAATGGGTCACATTAAATTGGTTGTACCAGTAGTACACATTTGGTACTTTAAATCTTTACCAAATAAAATTGGTTATTTACTTGGAATGAGTTCTAAGAAATTAGAAACCATCGTTTACTACGAACGTTTTGTAGTGATCAATTCAGGTATTCGTGCAGATAAAGGACAGAACTATGGAGATCTTTTAACTGAAGAAGAATATTTGGATATACTTGATACCCTTCCAAAAGAAAACCAAATGCTTCCGGATGAAGATCCAGAAAAATTTGTTGCTAAAATGGGAGCAGAAGCAGTACATGCAATGCTTCAACGTTTAGACTTAGATCAATTAAGCTTTGATTTGCGTAACTCTGCAGCTAATGAAACCTCTCAACAACGTAAGGCAGATGCATTAAAGCGGTTGAGTGTTGTAGAAAGTTTCCGTGATGCAAATACAAGAATCGTAAACCGTCCGGAGTGGATGGTTATGCAATATATTCCTGTTATTCCACCCGAACTTCGCCCATTAGTTCCATTGGATGGTGGTCGTTTTGCATCTTCAGATTTAAACGATCTTTACCGTCGTGTAATTATCCGTAACAACCGATTAAAGCGTTTGTTGGAAATTAAAGCACCGGAAGTAATTCTTAGAAATGAAAAAAGGATGTTGCAGGAAGCAATAGATTCTCTTTTTGATAACTCCCGTAAATCAAATGCTGTAAAAGCTGAGGGTGGACGTGCATTAAAATCTTTATCAGATGTATTAAAAGGTAAGCAAGGTCGTTTCCGTCAGAACTTATTAGGAAAGCGTGTTGATTATTCAGGTCGTTCTGTAATTGTAGTAGGACCAGAATTAAAGATGCACGAATGTGGTTTACCAAAAGATATGGCGGCAGAATTATTTAAGCCATTTATTATTCGCAAATTAATTGAAAGAGGAATAGTAAAAACGGTGAAATCTGCCCGCAAATTGGTAGATAAGAAAGAAGCAATTATCTGGGATATTTTAGAGAATATATTGAAAGGTCATCCGGTAATGTTGAACAGAGCCCCAACCCTTCACAGATTGTCTATACAGGCTTTTCAACCAAAATTAATTGAAGGAAAAGCAATACAACTTCACCCATTAGTAACGGCTGCTTTCAATGCCGATTTTGATGGTGATCAAATGGCGGTGCACGTACCTTTAAGTAATGCTGCTATTTTAGAAGCGCAATTATTAATGCTTTCTTCTCATAATATTCTTAATCCGCAAAATGGTACCCCAATTACACTTCCTTCTCAGGATATGGTACTTGGATTGTATTACATATCTAAAGGAAAGAAAACAATTGGTGATGACATTGTAAAAGGTGAAGGCAAAGCATTCTATTCTGCAGAGGAAGTTATCATTGCTTATAATGAATTAAAAATTGATCTTCATGCAAATATTAGAGTTAGGGCTAACTTCCGCAACAACGATGGTAGCTTAACTTTTAAATTAATTGAAACTACTGTTGGTAGGGTAATCTTTAACCAGCACGTTCCAAAAGAAGTAGGTTTTGTAAATGCATTGCTTACTAAAAAGAATTTGCGTGAAATTATTGGTGATATTATTAAGTGGACATCAGTTCCAATCACCGCAAGATTTTTGGATGATATTAAAACGCTTGGATACCGCATGGCATTCCGTGGTGGATTATCTTTCAACATCAATGATTTGATTATTCCCGCAATTAAAGAAGAATTAGTTGCAAATGCTCAGGTTGAAATTGCTGAAGTAATGGATAGTTATAACATGGGTTTAATTACAAACAATGAGCGTTACAACCAGATTATTGATATATGGAGTCGGGTAGATACGAAAGTGACTGAAACGTTGATTCGTGATCTTGCTCAGGATAAACAAGGGTTTAACTCTGTCTATATGATGCTTGATTCCGGTGCCCGTGGATCTAAACAACAAATTAAGCAGCTTGCGGGTATGAGAGGTTTGATGGCTAAGCCACGTAAATCCGGATCATCTGGAAGTGAGATTATTGAAAACCCAATTCTTGCAAACTTTAAAGATGGCTTAAGTGTATTGGAGTACTTTATTTCAACGCATGGTGCCCGTAAAGGTTTGGCGGATACCGCTCTTAAAACTGCTGATGCAGGTTATTTAACTAGAAGATTGGTGGATGTGGCTCAGGATGTTGTTATCAATGAAGAAGATTGCGGAACCCTTCGTGGCATTGCAACTTCAGCATTAAAAGACAATGAAGATGTAATTGAACCATTAAGCGATAGAATAGAAGGACGTATGAGTTTGCATGATGTTATTCATCCTCAAACAGAAGAAATATTGGCAACAGCAGGCGAAGAAATAAGTGCTGATACTGCTAAATTAATTGATGAAAGCGGAATTGATACGGTGGAAATTCGTTCTGTACTTACCTGCGAAAGTAAGCGTGGTGTTTGTGTAAAATGTTACGGTAAAAACCTAGCATCGGGTACAATT
>JAYVVD010000302.1:0-2012 GCA_043787295.1 Ferruginibacter sp.
GCATCGGCTCACGCTCTCTGGCTTTGCTTAATCCGTAAAAATATGTATGAAGACCTAACATTAGCCGTTATTTTTTAATAGAATTTTTCAGTAAAATAAAACTCAAAAATGTGGTGGCATTATTTATTAGTTTTTGCGGGTGCTTTATTATTTGATATCGTGCCTTTTCCTTTCCTTCCGGCCTTTACTATTATGTTATCGTTACAGATAATTTTTCACTTAAACATTTGGATAGTAATTATAATAGGGGTAGCAGGCTCAGTTTTAGGCAGGTATATTCTTATTTTATATGCGCCATTAATAGGAGATAAGTATTTAAAAGTATCGAAGAATGAAGATATCAGGTTTCTTGGAGAAAAAATGAAAGAGAATAAGTGGAAAGGCCAAATGGTAATACTGGCTTATTCGTTATTACCACTTCCAACTACTCCCCTTTTTTTGGGGGCGGGCATTTCAAAATTAAAAGCCAAATACATTATACCCGCCTTTCTTATCGGCAAATTTACGAGTGACACGCTAGCACTTCAAGCCGGAAAATATGCTTCGGAAAATACTCAAAAAATAATAGATGAAGCGCTGTCCTGGAAATCTATTGCAAGCTTTGTATTGGCTTTATTCCTTCTTTCTTGCCTTCTGTTTATAAACTGGCGATTACTGATTCAAGAAAAGAAATTAGTGTTGAATTTTAAAATATGGAAATAGAGATATATTTTATTCCGTGCTCTTTAAAAAAGGCATATCATTTGCATATATTGAAACATTATTCATCTAAAACAAATTAAAAATGAAAAAGTTATTAATGATGTTGATGTTATGTTTCGCTATCGTAGCTGCAAAAGCTCAAACTGAAGTAAAAGTTAAGCCTACTACCACACCGGTGCAAAAAGTTCATAATATGACTCACCGTCACAAACATGTGAAAGGTTATAAGGTAAAGGAAATAGAGGGTGACGGTGAAAAAACAAAAACAATAGTGAATCACCGTAAAGGCACAGTTGAAGTAAAGCATAATTAATAAAGCTATGTTATGAAATCCCGTTATCCGAAGCCGGATGACGGGATTTTTATTTCTATAAAGTTTTTGTTGTTTGAAATTATTCGCCTTTGTCGTATTGATCCATATTTATACGCCAAAGTTTTTGCCTTGTCGGCATCCTTTTTTTTAGACTTTTAAAATTAAAAATTAGTTTTCAAAATTTTTCTTTGTGCTTTGTGTGGGACGAATCTATAGGTAACGGACAATCAATTTCAGATTTCTTACATTATAAAAAATAAATGCCGCCATGAAGATTTTATGTTTAATTATTTTGTTGCTGGCTGCAACATTTTTTTGCTCATCCTGTCAGAAGAAATTTAGTTTTGAAGCACGCAATGCAAAAGGTCTTTTAGAAAAAACTGATGAAACGGCATTTGATGTTTTTATAATGCAAAAAAAATGCCCCGTCTTTTAAGAGATGGGGCATTTAAATATTGTACAATTTATCTTCTGCTGATCTTAGATAGCAATCTCAGTATTTCCAGATACAGCCAAACAATAGTAACCATCAGCCCAAATGCGCCATACCATTCCATGTATTTAGGGGCACCCATTTCACTTCCTTTTTCTATCATATCAAAATCTAAAATAAGGTTTAATGCTGCTATACCTGTAACCACCAACGAAAAAATAATTCCAAAAGTACTGCCTTCATGCAAAAAAGGCATGTTCTCAAAACCAAACATCCGCAGTACCATTACAAGTAGATAAAATATTGCAATACCTACCGTGGCAGTAATGATAACTGATTTAAATTTTTCTGTAGCCTTTATTATTCTAAAGCTATACAACAAATACATAGCAACAGCCACGCCCAAAGTAAGACCTACAGCATTTATAACAATGTTGGGCGCACGTTCTGCAAATGTATTGTTATACATGGCAGATATAGCTCCTAAAAACAACCCTTCCAGCAGTGCATAAATGGGTGCAAGAAAAGGAGACCATTCTTTTTTAAATGTAATAATAATCGCTA
>JAYVVD010000303.1:0-3624 GCA_043787295.1 Ferruginibacter sp.
TTACCAGGCAGAACCAATATAATTGTAACAACAAACAAAAACTGGAGCGCTGAAAATACAATAATTGCATCAAGTACTGAAGAAGCTATTAAGGCTGCCAACGAAACAAACGCTAAAGAAATATTTATAACCGGTGGCGGAGAAATTTACAAACAAACATTGCCGATTGCAGACAAGGTTTATTTAACCCGTGTGCATACTGTTATTGATGGAGATGCATTCTTTCCCGAAATGGATTTAAATACCTGGGAAATAGTTTTTGAAAAACAGGTAAAGGCAGATGGAAAAAATAAATTTGATATGACTTTTCAAACATGGAGAAGGAAATAATTTTTTTTGGATTCTCTTTAATAATAATTGATTCTTAAACGTACGCTGCAATTGTATTCTCCTTTTAAACTTACAAAAAAATATTTAAAATATTATTTCACAGCATCTAATGGAAAGGGCCATGGCGTGCATTCTCCGTTCGTTTTTGAATTTATAAAAAATGTAGTAAAAGATAAAACAGCATATAGCTGCTACCTTTCAATTGAAAAATTGCGACAAAATTTATTGATTAATAATGATCTTATAGAAGTTGAAGATTTCGGTGCCGGGTCTAATGTTATTAAAACAAAAAGCCGAGTCGTAAAAAGTATTGCTGCATCATCTTTAAAGCCTAAAAAGTATAGCCAGTTATTATTTAGAATTGTTCAATATTATAAAAAAGTAAACGTTTTAGAACTTGGTACTTCGTTGGGAACTACAACAGCTTATTTGGCATCTGCTGCAAATACAGTAGTTACAACTCTGGAAGGTTCAGAAAATATTGCTCGCATTGCAAAAGATAATTTTTCTTTTCTTGGGTTGAAAAATATTGAAATAATAAGGGGTGATTTTAGCAATACTTTACCCTTATATCTATCATCAATTAAAAAAATTGATTTTGTTTTTTTTGATGGTAATCATCGCAAAGTTCCAACTCTACAATATTTTGAAGAAATACTTTTGAACGCAAATGAAGAAACCATTTTTGTTTTTGACGATATACACTGGAGCAAGGAAATGGAAGATGCCTGGGAAATTGTAAAGCAACATAAACAGGTCACACTTACGATTGATTTATTTTTTATAGGTATTGTATTATTTGGAAAAAATTTTAAAGAGAAACAACATTTTGCAATCCGATTTTAATTTTGCATATCTTACGATTAATACATTCATATATGACGATTGGAGTTTTAAAAGAACCCGGTAAAGAAACAAGAGTATCTCTTCTACCAGAACATGTTGTGTTATTAAAAAAGCAACAGGTTAATGTTGTGATTGAAAATAATGCAGGTGCAAATGCCTTTGCAGCTGATGCTCAATATGAAAGTGTAGGTGCAACCGTTGGTTCAAGAAATAATGTTTTGCAAAATGCAGATATTATTTTATCTATAAGTCCTCTTAGCAATGAGGATATTGATTTATGTAATGGTAAAATTCTTTTGGGATATTATCAGCCATTATTTAATGCTCAGCAAATAAAACTTTTGGCAGAAAAAAACTTTACCGTTTTTAGTATAGATATGTTGCCCCGCACTACCCGTGCACAAAGTATGGATGTATTAAGTAGCCAGGCAAATATTGCAGGTTATAAAGCAGTATTGTTGGCGGCTAACTTATATCCAAAATATTTCCCAATGTTTATGACTGCAGCGGGCAGTATTCCTCCAGCAAAAATATTAATATTGGGTGCAGGCGTTGCGGGCTTACAGGCAATTGCAACAGCTAAAAGATTAGGAGCTGTAGTGGAAGTTTTTGATACGAGACCACAGGTTAAAGAAGAAGTAATGAGCCTTGGAGCAAAGTTTGTAGAAGTAGAAGGTGCGGCTGATGCAGCAAGTGCAGGCGGTTATGCAGTAGAGCAATCAGCTGAATTTATGACCCGCCAAAAAGCAAGAATTGCAGAGAGTGTAGCGAAGAGTGACATCATCATCACAACAGCAGCAATACCGGGTAAAACTGCTCCGGTTTTAATAACTGCAGAAATGATTCAAGGTATGAAAAGTGGTTCTGTAATTATTGATCTGGCAGCATCTACAGGGGGCAATACTGCTTATACAAAAAATGATGAAACTGTGGTGGTAAATGGCGTTTCCATTATTGGTAATTCTGCGCTTGCTGCTGCAATGCCTAGCGATGCAAGCAAATTATACGGAAAAAATATTTTAAATTTTTTACAACTCATCATAAATAAAGAAGGGCAGATAAATTTAAATTTTGAAGATGATCTTGTAAAAGGAACTTGCGTTGCTCATGGCGGTGTTGTTTCAAATGAAAGGGTTTCATCTTTATTATCTGTGTAGATAAAGAATAATTTAATTGAAAAATATTTCTATCAATTTATAAAATATCATGCAATACATTTTTTCTTTTTTCGATGAAAATCAACAAATAATCTATATTGTTATTTTGATGATTTTTTTAGGTATAGAAGTTATTGGTCGTGTGCCGAGTGTGCTGCACACTCCCTTAATGAGTGGTGCAAATGCCATACATGGCGTAGTTATTATTGGTGCAATTATAGTATTGGGCGAGGCTGCGCCAAATAATTATCTCGCATTAATACTCGGTTTTTTAGCAGTTGTTTTGGGAACATTAAATGTGGTGGGTGGCTTTGTTGTAACAGACAGAATGCTGGAAATGTTTAAAAAGAAAAAAACCTGACCTAAAAAATTTTCATTTTATAAATATTCATTAGCACATTAACAAAATAAAATGTTTCCATCGATACTTAATATTATTTATTTAATAGCTTCCGTAACATTCATCATAGGGTTGAAAATGCTTTCCCGTCCGGAGTCTGCACGCAGAGGTAATCTTACAGCAGCAATTGGAATGGGACTTGCCATTTTTGGGACAATATTTTTATACCAAAGTTCTGATGGGGTGCACCTCGGAAATTTACCATGGATGTTTGCTGCGCTAATAATTGGTGCTGTATTAGGTGCAGTAAGTTCCCGCAAAGTGAAGATGACACAAATGCCGGAAATGGTTAGCCTGTTTAATGGAATGGGCGGTGCATGTGCCATGCTTATTTCGTTGATAGAATTTAATCATATTGCCGGCACCGAAATTAAATTAGAGCATTTTATAGCGATCGTTTTAGGATTGGTTATAGGGAGTATTTCTTTTGCCGGTAGCATCATTGCTTATTTAAAATTGAGCGGCAGGCAAAAAGATATCAGCTTCAAAGGGCAGCATATATTTAACCTTGTTTTGTTTCTTATTATCCTGGTTGGTGCAGTACTTACTTATAATGTTGCGCCGGTTATGGCTCCCACATTTTTTTATATAACATTCGGCCTCGCAATTATGTACGGAGTATTTTTTGTACTACCAATCGGCGGTGCTGATATGCCGGTTGTAATTTCTTTGCTCAACTCTTTAACTGGTGTGGCTGCGGCTTGTGGTGGTTTTTTATATAACAACAAAGCAATGCTTACAGGTGGTATTTTAGTTGGTGCAGCCGGTACTTTACTTACTGTTTTAATGTGCAAGGCAATGAACAGAAGTCTGCTAAATGTAATTATAGGAAACTGGGGAGGTAGCAATGCAGCAGCAGGCGCTACACAGGAAGGCGGCAGTTTTAAAGAA
>JAYVVD010000304.1:0-2670 GCA_043787295.1 Ferruginibacter sp.
TAATGATGTACGTGAATTCTATCGGGACTAAAAGGAGATCTCCTATCTAAAATTCTTAAACCAAAAACCCGAAGGGTATCGAATAAAGGCACAATTAAAACAGCAAAACCCAAAGCCGGCGCAGCATGCAAGCTAAATGGTTGACCGCTAATACCTGCAACGTTAATAAATTTTATAACTAAAATAGAATTAATAAGCCCAATAATAAGAGAACCAGTATCGCCCATAAATATTTTTGCGGGTGAAAAATTATATATTAAAAAAGCTAAAATAGCTGTCGAAAGAGAAATCGCCATTACTGCATAAGTAAGCTCATTAGCATAGTCGAAATAAACACCAAATACCAAAGTTGTTACAAAGCCTAAACTACCTGCAAGACCATCAATACCATCAATTAAATTAAAAGCGTTAGTAATAACAATGATGGTAAACATCGTTAAAAAGATGCTGGCGTAATAAGGAATAACATTTATCCCTAAAAATCCGTGCATATCATTAATATAAATATTACCAAAATTCATTATAATGAACGCAGCTATCACTTGGCCAATAAATTTCTTATTAGCAGACAAAATTAAAATGTCATCTTTTAAACCTAAAAAGAATATTACAATAGTAGCGGCAGCGAAATATTTCAATTCCGGTGCATCAGGTGCCCCCATAAGAGTCGCTACAATAAAACCTGCGAAAATTCCAAGCCCTCCTAAGGTAGGGATAACAGCCTTGTGTACTTTTCGCTCGTCTGGCTCGTCAAACAACTTTTTGCTTTTAGCTATTTGAATAATAACCGGTATTGCAAAGTATGTAATTATGAACGCCAGAAAAGCACTAATTATAATATGTTGCATAAATCTATTTAATTCTCAACCTCACAAAAGTATAGAATAACTACGTATTATGATGATTTCCACAGATATTATGTTGTCTGCTCGCAAAAAAATAATACAAAAATTTTCCTTTAACGGTAATGTCGGTCTGTTATGATTGTTTTTTAAGAACTTCACATTTCTTTTTAGAAAAAATGTATAGTTTCAATTACGTTTGCAATCAATAATTTAACCAAACTTAAACACTGCATAAAATGAATAATTTAAAAGACATTGCTACCCAAATAAGACGGGATATTGTAAGGATGGTTCACGGTGTACAAAGTGGGCATCCGGGTGGCTCGTTGGGTTGCACCGATTATTTTACCGCATTGTATTTTAAGGTTTTACGATATAATGCCGATTTTAAAATGGATGGTAAAAACGAGGATTTATTTTTTTTAAGCAATGGACATATTTCCCCAGTTTGGTATAGTACGCTTGCCCGATGTGGATATTTTCCCATACACGAGTTGTCAACATTTAGAAAACTAAATAGCAGGTTGCAAGGCCACCCCACTACGCATGAACATTTACCAGGTATTAGAATTGCCAGCGGTTCACTCGGGCAGGGTATGAGCGTTGCCATTGGTGCATCAATAACGAAAAAATTGGATGGAGATGACAAATTAGTATTTTCATTGCATGGCGATGGGGAATTAGAAGAAGGGCAAAACTGGGAGGCAATCATGTTTGCAGGTAGTAAAAAAGTAGATAATTTAATTTCAACTATAGATTTAAACGGTCAACAAATTGATGGCACAACAGAAAATGTGATGAGTCTAGGCAATTTACACGCAAAGTTTGAAGCTTTTGGGTGGGATGTGATGGAAATGGATGGTAATGATATGGATGCTGTAGTAACAGGTCTGAATGAAGCAAAATCAAGAACAGGAAAGGGCAAACCGGTAATAATACTAATGAAAACCATTATGGGTAAAGGCGTTTCTTTTATGGAAGGAAAGCATGAGTGGCATGGTGTTGCTCCAAATGATGAACAACTTGCAAAAGCTTTGGCAGAATTACCAAGTACCCTTGCAGATTATTAGGATAAAATTTATTTGATAAATGCCGCTTATGAGAATGAGCGGCTTTTGTGTATAAAAATAAACTTTCGACTTTTTTGATGATAAAATTATTCATCTATAAAATATTTTCTTGATGAGCGATTTCAGATAAGCTCCTTTCAGTAGAGGCAGCAACAATAAAATAATCCATCAAATATTTTAAATTTCGCCATGCAAAAAAAATATTTTTGCTTGGCAGCGGTGAGTTTGGTAAAGAACCGGTATTTGCCCTCAAGCGTTTAGGTCAAACCGTAATTGCGGCTGATAGTTATGCAGAAGCACCTACTATGAAGGTTGGCGGGCACACAAAATCTGACTCAATTTGAACTACATGTGAGAGCAATTTTGGGGCTACCGATTTCCATCGATAGAAATAGAAAGAGCAGGAGAAAGTGCAATTATACTCGCTGATAAAACTGCCGATATATTTGTAGTAAAAGTCTTCAAAAAGCATTAGAACAAATAAATACTGATGTGCGCATTTTTTTGGCAAACCAACCACAAGGCATTATCGCATAATGGGGTTGCGTTGGTGTATAACAATGTTGATGCTGATATGAATTCGTTGCGGGCAAGGCTAAAGAGGTTGCAACATGTATTGAAACTGTGTAGACTTATTTAAAATTACGAACACTTATATTCGGGCTTGCTTTATTCCATACGTCACATTACTTTACTCCGTACACTTGCCTTTTAAACCTTACACAAACTCAGGTATAGACGTACATTTAATACAT
>JAYVVD010000305.1:0-8220 GCA_043787295.1 Ferruginibacter sp.
TTTCAGCTGATAAAAGATTTTTCCAACACGGTGTACGCTTTGCCGAACCGATTAACGCCAAGACTCATTAATTTTAAAATCGTTGGTAAATTCTAATAATTTTTTTCACATATTTTTTTAATAATGTTAATAATTTGTTTGAATACTTAACCACAGCTATGCATTAAATTTGACTTGAACATACTGCTGAAATTTTTCGGCGAAAAATCACATAAACCAAGAAAATAGAAATTGACAGAAACCATCATCAATTTAGAAAACGTAAACCCTATTGAATTTTTCGGAGTTAACAACGGCAAGCTCGACATTCTGAAAAAGAAATTTCCCCTTTTAAAAATCTTAAGCCGAGGCACCCAAATAAAATTGAGCGGTGCTGCAGAACAAATTGAAGAAGCAAAAGAAAAAATAGATCTCCTTATAAAATACCTGGAACGAAGTGGACACATGAGTGAAAATTATTTTTCGCAAATACTCGGCGGCGATGATGAGAAAAGTATAGATAATTTTATTGACCGTAACCCCAACGACGTATTGGTTTTTGGACCAAACGGAAAAACGATCAGAGCAAGAACTGCCAATCAAAAACTAATGGTGCAGGCATGCGATAAAAATGATATTGTTTTTGCCATCGGCCCCGCAGGAACAGGTAAAACTTATACTGCTGTTGCATTGGCAGTAAGAGCTTTAAAAAACAAACTGGTTAAAAAAATTATTCTTACACGTCCTGCGGTAGAAGCAGGGGAAAGTTTGGGGTTTTTACCGGGCGATTTAAAAGAAAAGATTGATCCGTATTTACGTCCTCTATACGATGCACTCGATGATATGATACCTGCAGATAAACTTGCCTATTACATGAGTACACGCATTATTGAAATTGCGCCACTTGCATACATGCGTGGCCGAACGCTGGACAATGCATTTATCATTTTAGATGAAGCGCAAAATACAAACGACCTTCAAATAAAAATGTTTTTAACCAGAATTGGCCCCAATGCAAAGGCAATCATAACCGGTGATCCTACACAAGTAGATCTGCCAAAAAATATGCAGAGTGGTTTGTGGCGTGCTTCCCGTTTGCTTAAAAATATTGACGGTATTTCTCACATTGAACTGGATGAAGAAGATGTGGTAAGGCACAAACTTGTAAAAGCAATTATTAAGGCTTACAACAAAGATGATAAGACAACAATGGAAGAAAAGGAAGCAGCACAAAAAAACAGAAGCCGAACTGATCATTTAACATTTAAACATCAATAAAATAAAAATAAGGTGGCTTTGCGCTGCCTTATTTTTTTTGGTACCGTATTCATCTCATGTCTTTCTTAAAGCATTGGCATTACAACATGCCTCAACATTCGTCTCCAGCTATCCACTCCTTTCTTTTGCTCGTTCCTCACAAACGTATATTCGTTTCTATCAGGGCTATGCTCAGCAGTAAATCTTTTTTCAACTTTATCGGTGTTGTGGATATTAATAAAAGTTCTTGAAGATGTTCAATAAATTAATTTGAGTTGTGTATATTTAATTGGCGTAGGTAATTGCTTTGTGAGCATATCACTTAAATAAATAACAATGACTGAAAAGAAAAATTTCAATACAACAAAAGCTCCACGAATGAGTCAGGTATTTCCACAGGCAGTCATTGCTGATAAATTTATTTTTTTATCAGGAACGCCTGGTTTAAACATTCTTACCGGACAGGTCGTTAGTAATGATTTTGAAGATCAAACCAGACAGAGTTTTCAAAACATTAAAATTATTTTAAAAGAAGCCGGCAGCAACCTAAGCAAAGTTGTGAAGACCACTATATTCATGGTTACAGGCAATGATTTTAATGTAATAAATAAAGTTTATACTGAAGTCTTTGGTGATAATTGCCCCGCACGCAGCACACCGCAAGTAATGCCATTTCCTGCCGGAATTTTAATTTCAGTTGAATGCATTGCTCTTCAATAGAAAGTTAAATTAGTTTAACCCTTGCTGCACAGCTTATGCTTTACCGAAGGTAGCTTAAACAATCACAAGAAATTTGTTACGGAAAATTGTGAAGTTTACTTTGGCAGATAGTTCATAAAAGCAACCAACAGCTGGGGACAGCACTGTATAACCTGTCTTTTTGCAAAAGTGGTTGAGAAACGAAACTAACATTTATTATTTTACGCAACAATAAACCAATAAATGAAGATTATTAAAACCAAAAGGCTGCCTGCTGCGCTTACGCTTATAATGCTCGTTATTATTATAGCTGCAATAAGCACATGGATTTTACCCGCCGGTCAATACAGTAAATTAGCTGCAGATGGGGATAAATCTTTTGTAATCACTTCTACATCGGGCAGCGTTATTCTGCCATTCACTCAAAAAACCCTGGATAGTTTAAGCATAAAAATTGCAATACAAAAATTTAGCAGTGGAGATATTCGCAAGCCCATATCTATTCCTAATACCTATCGCCAGCAAGCAAAAAAACCCCAAGGTTTTATAGCCATATTGCAAGCCCCCATAAAAGGCATAACAGATAGTATAGATATTATTTTATTCATTCTCTTTATAGGTGGCTTTATGCAGGTTTTTACTAAAACCGGTGCATTGTTTAACGGCATAAAATACCTTGCACAACGTATGAAGGGTAGAGAAAAATTACTTATTGTAATACTTGTTTTTATCTTTTCATTTTTGGGTGGTTCATACGGTATGGATGTAGAGTCCATCGTTTTTTACCCTGTTTTAGTTCCCCTTTTACTCGCCGCAGGTTACGATTTAATTGTACCACTTGCCATTGTGTTTGGCAGCGCTGCAGTTGGCTATATAGCCAGTTTTACAAATCCTTTTTCAGCTATTATTGCTTCTAATGCAGCAGGCATAAATTGGATAGACGGGCTATACGAAAGGCTTTTATTTTTTATAATATCTACAGCATTGTTTGCCTGGTATATTTTAAGATATGCCGCCAAAGTAAAAAAACATCCTACGGCTTCAATCGTTTATAAAATTGATGGTTTAATAGCATCATCTTTCCAAATGAATATAAGTGCAGATGATGCTTTGGTAAAATTAAACTCGAAAACAGTATTACTCCTCATTCTCTTCGTGGTCACTTTTACCACTATGATTGTGGGTATTATATTTTTTAACTGGTGGACGACAGAAATGTCGGCCTTGTTTTTTGGATCTGCAATACTGGTAGGTTTTATTGCTCAAATGGGTGAAAAAACATTTGTGGCCGAATTCGTAAAAGGTGCTGAAAGTTTATTATCCGTTGCGCTCATTGTAGGCTTAGCAAGAGGTGTAACCATTATTTTAAATGATGGCTTTGTCGGCGATACCATCCTTTTTCATGCTGCTAACCTGGTGCAGCATTTCCCTGCCAGCATTTTTATTTTACTGCTGATGTTATTTTATTTTTTCTTTTCTATACCCGTAAGTTCATCATCAGGTATGGCGGTACTCACCATGCCCATTATTGCTGCATTAGCCATCATTGTAAATATCCCCGGTCGTGAAATTGTAAATGCTTATTTATATGGCATGGGTATTATGTTTTTAATTTCTCCAACCGGTTCTGTTTTTCCGGCTCTTGTAATGGTACAGGTAAGTTATAAAGCCTGGTTAAAATTTGTTACACCAGTCGTTATTTGTTTGCTTATTTTAGGTGCAATTTTCTTATTTATAGGGATAAAATTTTAAAAAAAAACCGCAATAAAACTTTCTGTACAACAAAAATGTGCTGGCTTTTTATATTTATTTATATGATCTTATATTTGAAAATCAGTAGTTTTTTTACAGACTAACATTGTACAAAATTAACTGGCTCGTTCTTTGGTAAAAAATTATAATATTATTGTATGAAAAAAATAAAAATTTACAGTTTCATTTTCTCGGCATTTATTTTATTATCCTGCAAAAGTAATAAAGAGAATGAAAAGTCTTTAACAGTTAAACATGAAATTACTGATACCATTTCAAAAAGTAAAACCAGTTTTAGTTACGATCTTAAAAAACCTACACATAGTTGGGTATTACCAGCAGTGTTAGTTGAAGTATCTGGTAACGCCTGGATAGATAAAGATCATTTAATCTTAATAGAAGATCTACGTCCAAACCTTTATTTTGTGAAATTTGATGACAAAACTGCCACACTTGAAAAAACAGTTCCTTTTGAACAAACAGATAAGGAAAAAGTTGATATTGAAGATGTGACTATTGTGGATAATATTGTGTACGCTTTATGGAGTCATGGAACTTTATTTAAAATAACTGATTGGAAAAATAAGCCGGAGGTTGAAAAAATTAAAACAGGTCTAAGTAAAGACAATAATACAGAAGGCTTGTGTTTTGACCCTGTAACTAAACAATTGTTGATTGCCTGCAAAGATAATTCAGGTACGGGTGAAGATTCTGCAAAAGCAGTGTATAGTTTTAATATAGAGAAATCGCAACTGAGTGAAAAACCAATTATGATAATACATCCAAAAGATTTTAAAACCATTACAGGGAATAATCTCAGTTTTAATCCTTCTGCAATTGCCGTACACCCAATAACGCATGATATTTATATACTAACAACAAGAGACAACAAAGGTCTGGCAATTTTCTCACATGATGGTGTTCTTAAATCTTATCAGTCTATTGACAAAGAGTTGATGGAACAACCGGAAGGGATTTGTTTTAATCCTCAAGGAAAATTGATAATAAGTTCTGAAGGAAAAAAAGGAGATCCGGGAAATCTTTTTGAATTTGATCCAGAATAAGATGACAATAATGTTTCTTCTACGAAATACAATTTTTGACTTGCCTGACGTTGCGTAAATGAAGCCCGTAAAGTTTGCTTCTAAGCAATTCGTTGGACCTTAGTATCTCATATTTTGATACTATACTTTAATTAAACTTTACGAAAAACTACAGTGAATCATCCCACCGAATAAATTATCACACTATATAATTTTAGTATACCTTTAAAAGGTTAGTATATATCTAAAATACTATCACAACACAAGACTAACATAAGTAAAGCTACATGTTGCAACATCGTTTTGCAGGCCCCGCTGCTTGTTGCCACGTTTGCCATTCCTACATTAACTATAATATAATTATGTTTTATACTGCAAGTGAAGGATACAATCTGCTGAGCGAGTAATCAATAACTTTTTTTGACAGTTTTTTTTAAATAAATTGATGACTAATCTTCAAAATTCCTTTCTGGCGGTGGCGAAACGGGTGGATATTTTTAACAAGATTATTTCAGCAAGCGAACGAATGAAAAATCTGATCATATCGCTGCTCGATTTTCCCCGCACATCTTCAACAGAATTAATTTTTAACTCCTGTGATTTAAATGTGATTGTAGCAGAATCGTACGATAACCTTCAGCTATGTATCAATGAAAAACAAGTAGTGGTAGAGTATGAAAATCTTCCAACAATCTATGCATCGCACATTCAATTATCGCAGCTTTTTACAAATCTTATTGACAACGCCATTAAATATAGCCGTCCGGAAATAAAACCACATATTTAAAATTAAAGCATCAATTGTGGAAGGAAAAAAAATAGAAAAACCTCTGGCAAACAATCAAAAAGAATATCATAAAATTAAAATTGCAGACAATGGAATTGGGTTTAAAAAAGAATATGAGAATAAAATCTTTGAACTTTTTCAGCGGTTGCACGGATAAAACGAATACTCAGGTACAGGCATTGGTTTGGCCATTGTAAAAAAAATTGTGACTAACCATAATGGTTTTATGGTAGCGGAAGGCAGGGAGGGAACAGGTTCAACATTCATTATTTATATACCAACAACATGAATAGAATATTGTTAATTGATGAAGATGATCAGTTTTTTTAAAGATGCAATACAATCTATGCACCCTACAACAAATTGTGAAACGGCAATAAATGAAAAAATGCATTAGATAAATTAAAAATAAAAAAATGCTTTACCATTTGTTATTTTTCTTGATCTGAACATGCCCATTATGAATTGCTTTGATTTTCTTGAATTCATAAAAAAAGATAATGAGCTAAACAAAATACCTGTTGGTATTTTTAGCAATTCCAATATTATGCAGGATAAAGAGATTGCAAAAGAGTTGGGAGCAAGATTTTTCTTACAAAACCAAACGGCTTTCACATACTCAAAAAAAAATTGCAACAAATTCTCTCTCCTGATTTTTCAACGGTAGAATATTTATCAATTTTATAATAATACTAAACACCCTTGACAGGGATAATTATACCATTTAATCTTTTTTGAATCAAACAGCTCTGCTACCAAATTTTTATGTTACTTGTGTTGTTATACACGAACAACAAAATAAACAAAAATAAAAAAGAATTATGTGTACGCTCTGATACGATGAAAACATAGGTGAAAAAAATAAAACAGAAAACAAAAAGTAGAAAGCATAACATATATTATTATTACAATCATAAATCATCATAAAATACATTAATGAAAAGCACCCTTTATTTAACAAGCTTAGCAATCACAATCTCATTTGTTTCATTCGGACAATTAACTGTCAATCAACAACGCATGGAAAAACGGATTACTGAACTTTCTCAATTTGGTAAAGATGCTAATGGAAAAGGCTATCGTGTGGCATATACAAAAGGAGATTTAGAAGGAAGAACTTATTTTATGGGATTGATGCGCAACGCAGGTATGGAAGTAAGCATTGATAACGCAGGCAATATTATCGGAAAAAGAAACGGAACAAACCAGTCTCTAAAACCCATTGCTTTTGGATCTCATGTTGACATGGTACCTGATGGCGGAAATTATGATGGATGCCTTGGTTCTATTGGTGCATTGGAACTCATAGAAATCCTGAACGAAAATAAGGTTGTCACAAAACATCCTCTAGAATTAATTATTTTTTCTAATGAAGAAGGGGGAACAGACGGCTCTGCAGCCATGGCAGACAATTTTAGCCCTGATGCATTAAAACTTAAAACCCAGAGTGGCTTAACTATACGTGAAGGTGTGAAAGCCATTGGTGGAAACCCAGATAAAATAAAAGCTGCTGCACGCAAAAAAGGTGATCTTACTGCATTTGTAGAATTACACATTGAGCAAGGTGGATTATTGGAAAAAGGCAAATTGCAGATAGGCGTAGTTGAAGGTATTGTAGGAATTGAACACTGGGAAATAATGGTTGAAGGTTTTGCCAACCATGCAGGTACCACACCTATGAATATGCGAAATGATGCCTTGCTTGCTGCAGCCAAATTTATTGTTGCCGTTAACGAAGAAATTATAAAAGTACCGGGTAGACAAGTAGGGACCGTTGGAAAAATTGCAGCTTTGCCGGGTGCGTTTAATGTAATACCGGGCAAAGTAAATTTGGGGTTAGAAATAAGAGATCTGAATTATGAAAAAATATGGCAATTGTTTAAAGCAATTGAGCAACGTGCAAAAAATATTGAAACAGCTTCGGCGACACATTTTACTTTTAATTATCAAAACAATGCTTCTAAACCGGCACTAACAGATACATCCATTCAAGATAAAATAGTAACTGCTTCAAAATCACTTGGTCTCAGCTACCAGTACATGCAAAGCGGTGCCGGACATGATGCGCAGGAGATGGCCATGATTGCTCCGGTAGGGATGATCTTTGTTCCGAGTGTAGCAGGTATCAGCCATTCACCCAAAGAGTTTACAAAAGGAACTGATATGGCTAATGGAGCCAACGTATTGCTGAAAACAATTTTGGCAATTGATCAACAATAATGAAACGCAGATTCCACATTTAAAATTCAAATTCCACCAGCTTAAAATGAATAAAAATTCTTTATTAAAAATTGCCCTGTTATTAATGCTGCCTTTTTTTTCAAAAGCACAATCGCAGCAAAAACAGTTAGACAGCCTGCGCACAGCACTAAAAAATACTGCAGATGATAGGGTAAAGATGGTTACACTTTACAACTTAGCCAGCTATTTTACAGAAAGCAACAGGGATAGTGCAATGTTTTTTAATGAAGCATCCATGGTTGTTGCTAACAAAATAAATCAACCATTATGGGTAGCAAATTCCTTATTGCTGAAATCATACTTGGTTCAAAGGGAAGAAAATCTTTCACTCAGCCTTAAGTTGTGTAATGAAGCATTAGTCATATTGCAAGATGAAAGAAATGAAAAAAATGCAGTTATACCAAAAGGAGATGAATTTGCATCTGAGCCAAAAAAATTTAGAATAAGCAGTCAAAGTGAGGG
>JAYVVD010000306.1:0-3238 GCA_043787295.1 Ferruginibacter sp.
TATGCAATCAATATCTCCGTTGCGCAGTGCATCCTGCAATGCAATTACATCTTCACGGGTTCGTAATGGAGGATTTACTTTTAGATTGGTATCATAATCGATTAAGTCTTCTTCACAAAAAAACAAATGATAAGGCGTAACAGAACAGGTTATTTGCAGGCCTTCCTTTTTTGCATTGTTTATTAAATCAATTCCTTTTTTTGTAGACACGCCGGTAATATGTAAATGAGAATCTGAGTAATTAAGCAGTACAATATCCCGTACAATCATCATCTCTTCCGCCATAGCCGGGTTGCCGGGCAGGCCAAGTTTGGTGCTCATTATACCTTCATTCATAAGGCCGCCTTCACTTATACTTTTATCATCCGGCATTTGTATAATTACTGCATTTTTTGCAGAAACATATTGTAAGGCCTTTAATAAAATTCCTGATTGTTGTATTGATTTTTTTCCATCGCTGAATGCTACCGCACCACTGTTATGCATATCATACATTTCTGTAAGTTCTTTGCCTTCGCCATTTTTGGTTACCGATCCAATGGGGTGAATATTAACAGGCAGTGTTTTTGAACGTTCTATTAAAAATTCAATCTGAGCTTTGGAAGATACGGGTGGCAATGTGTCGGGCACCAACATCACATCTGTAAAACCACCTGCTGCCGCTGCATTTACACCAGTTTTGAGTGTCTCCCTGTATTCATTTCCAGGTTCAGCAAAGTCCGCATAAATATCCATCCACCCAATGCTTAAGTGCAAATTATTTCCGGTAATTGTTTGGGCGTTTTCAGCTGAAATATCGTCTTCTATTGCTTTAATAATTCCATCAACAACTAAAACATCTTTTACCTGAAGGTGAAAAGGAGAGGATGAACATATGATTTTTGCTTTCTTTATTAAGGCATTCATTTTTTTAAGATTGCGCAAATATCTATAAAAAACACCAAACTTTAAAACAGGAATATAATATGTCTATAGAAATTAGAAAGCAGATTTTATAATAATTAAGATGATTTCTTTAATAAATTCATATCGGGTTGTGCATATTTATAAACTTTAAAATATATAGTTGTCTTGGTCTGGTTTACACCTTCTATTTTACTGATGTTATCAACAAAATTTACAAGATGATTGTTATCCCGGCACATCACATCCACTTCAAGGTCATAATCTCCTGATGTCATTGCCAAAAAACTCACCTCGGGAAGCTTAGAAATTTTCAGCGCCACTTTCTCTTTTAGGGTTGCGGGCCTTACAAATACGGCGATATGAGCATAACAATGAAACCCAACTTTGTCGGGATCAACTCTGCCAATTATACTTATAGTACCATCTTCTAATAATTTATTTAACCTTGTGCGAACGGTACCAATACTAACGTTCAAAGCTTTCGCCATCACCGTTAATGACATTCTACCATCTTTTTGCAGACAAGATAATATCTTAAAATCTAAATCATCCAACACAGGCGTTGCATTTTCCATATTATACTCATGTTAATAAACGAAGTAATTAATGCAAATAAAATTTATTTTTTATTATAAAATGTATTATTTTTATTTTTTAGTTTAATTATTACAAATAATATAGCCATTGTTTATGAAATATCCATCCATTCAAAATTATATTAATGGTAAGTTTACAGCCCCAAGCAATACAAATACAATAGATGTTGTTTCGCCCATTGACGGTCAATTGCTTTCCAAAGTTCCATTGTCATCATCATCAGATCTTGATGATGCTGTGGCTGCTGCAAAAAAAGCTTTCCCGGCTTGGAGCAAAACACCTATCAAAGAAAGAGTGCAGGTTTTCTTTAAATACAAAACATTACTGGAAAAAAACCTGAAAGAACTGGCTGAATTGTGCAGCATAGAAAACGGAAAAACATATGGAGAATCTGTTGCAGAAATAGAGAAGTGTATAGAACTTACAGAATTTGCTACCTCGTTACCGCAATTGGTTACCGGCGAAATACTGGAAGTGAGCAGAGGTGTGGAATGCAGAACAGAACATGTAGCATTAGGTGTTGTTGCATCTATTGTACCCTTTAACTTCCCGAGTATGGTTCCAAACTGGACATTGCCAAACGCAATTGCATTGGGCAATTGTATGATTATGAAACCGTCAGAAAAAGTGCCTTTAAGCTGCGGAAGGTTGGCGGAATTATTAAAGGAAGCAGGTTTACCTGATGGTGTTTTTAATATTGTGCACGGCGATGTTGATATTGTAAATGCAATTTGTGACCATTCTGATATTGAAGCGGTGTCTTTTGTTGGTTCTACTAAAGTTGCAAAAATTGTTTACCAACGTGCAACAGCTAATTATAAAAGATGTCTTGCTTTAGGTGGTGCAAAAAACCATTTAATGGTTTTGCCAGATGCCATACCGGGTATGACGGCACAAAATGTGGCTGCAAGTATGAGTGGCTGCGCAGGGCAGCGCTGTATGGCTGCAAGTGCTATGATTGGCGTAGGAAATGTTGATGATATCATTAATAAGATATGCGATGAAGCAAAAAAAATTATTCCTGGTGAAAACCTTGGACCTGTTATTAATAAAGCATCTCAGGATAAAATTGAGCAATACATAACCGAAGCAGAAAAACAGGGAGCGAAAATTTTGGTTGATGGAAGAAACACTACTGTAACCGGAAAGGAAAAAGGAACTTATGTTGGACCAACTGTTATAGATTTTGTAACACCCGATATGAGTGTTGCTAAGGAAGAAATTTTTGGACCTGTAATCTCAATAATGCGTGCCAAAACAGTGGATGAAGCATTAGCAATTGAAAACGCAAATCCTTATGGTAATGCAGCAAGTGTATTTACACAAAATGGAGCTATGGCCAGATATATTATTGAAAGAGCAAGCGCAGGTATGATCGGTGTTAATGTTGGTGTACCGGTTCCCCGTGAACCATTTAGCTTTGGTGGCTGGAACGAAAGTAAATTTGGTGTGGGTGATATTACAGGTAAAAGTTCAATAGAGTTTTGGACGAAATTAAAAAAATCAACAGTTAAATGGAATGCGGAAGCAGGGGTGAACTGGATGAGCTAAAAATAATTATAAATGATGAATTATAAATGTTGAATTGAAGACAGTATTTTAAAATTCAACATATAAAATTTAAAATAAAATTATAAAAAATGGAAAAATTACTTTCAGAAACAACGGAGATCATTGATAATAATTTAGCCTACACATTGTTTTCGTGGAGCAAGCAAAAAGGCATTGCACCCAT
>JAYVVD010000307.1:0-2076 GCA_043787295.1 Ferruginibacter sp.
CAAAGCAGGATTGATACTTTTCTTGTTCACAATCCGCAGGTTAATAAAGCCGATATTCCTTCTGAAATGGTTACTGCAAGTGGCAGTGGGCTTGATCCAAATATTTCTGTACAAGGTGCAAATGTTCAAATAAAAAGGATTGCCATAATTAGAAACATTCCTGAAGCAAATATTCAAGAACTTGTGACGCAAAATACAGAGGGATCTATGTTAGGTTTATTTGGTCCTGAAAAAATTAATGTTCTAAAACTTAACCTGGCACTTGATAATTTAAAGAAATAAGAATTATAAGTAAAAAAATAAAAATATGAAACAAAATATTAAAGCACTGGCAGTATTAATGATAGCCGGTTTGCAGTTAGCAAATATTAACTTAGCAAATGCTCAAACAGACAGTTCAACTCCCCTAAAAATAAGTGGATATGTAGAAACTTATTATAGTTATGACTTTGGAAGACCTTTGAACCACACAAAACCTGTTTTTTTTTATTCCTACAATAGACACAATGAAGTAAACCTTAATCTAGGTTTTGTAAAAGCAGCGTATTTAAAAAATAATGTCCGTGCAAATTTAGCGCTTGCTGCTGGCACATATATGAATGCAAATCTGGCAGCAGAACCCGGTGTTTTAAAAAATATTTTTGAAGCAAACGCAGGAGTAAAAATAGCTAAGACTAAAAATATTTGGGTAGATGCTGGAATATTTGCTTCACATATTGGGTTTGAAAGTGCCATTGGTAAAGACTGCCCTACACTTACAAGAAGTATACTTGGAGATAATTCTCCTTACTATGAAAGTGGAATAAAGGTTTCTTATACATCATCAAATGAAAAACTTTTTCTGAGTGCTTTAATTTTAAATGGCTGGCAGCGTATACAAAGGGTTTATGGAAATAATACACCTGCATTCGGGCACCAACTTACTTATAAACCAACGTCAAAAATTACACTCAACAGCAGTTCTTTTGTGGGCAGCGATAAGGCTGACAGCGTAAGGCAGATGCGCTATTTTCATAATTTTTATACACAAATACAACTTAGCAACACAGTTGGTTTAACTGCAGGTTTTGATATTGGTGCAGAACAAAAAGCAAACCTTAGTAAAAATTTTAATTGTTGGTATTCACCGGTTTTAATTCTTAAATTTAATACCTCTACTAAATCTGCCATTGCTGTAAGAGGTGAATATTATTCAGATAAAAATGGAGTAATTATAAACTCGGGTACTACCAATGGGTTTAAAACCTTTGGGTATTCTCTAAACTTTGATTATACTGTCTCAAATAATATTTTATGGAGAATTGAAGGAAGAGGTTTAAATTCCAAAGATCAGATTTTTATAAATAAAAATAATCTTACAAACAATAATTTTGCATTAACAACATCGCTGGCTGTTTCTTTTTAAATAATAATTAATTGCAGCCCAATTAATTATTATCATTTTATCAATCGTGAATCTTCTGTGGAACTTCGGTGGCGTCGCACATTTTAAGCTTCACTTATTTATTAAACTTTAATGATGCATATTAAAAGAATGCCTGCTTTCAAAAATCTGATTATATATTAAATCTTTAAGCTACAAATGACAGATAAAGAAACCAATGTTCAGCATTTTCTCGACCTTATAAAAAAATCGAGACGGGGTAAATTTAAAATTTATATTGGCATGAGTGCCGGCGTAGGTAAAACTTACCGTATGCTGCAGGAAGCTCATTCATTACTTAAAAATGGTATTGATGTAAAAATTGGTTACATAGAAACTCATTTTAGAAAAGAAACGCATGACCTATTAGACGGCTTACCTGTAATACCCCGAAGAAAACTTTTTTACAAAGGCAAAGAATTAGATGAGCTGGATTTACAGGCTGTTATAAGTCTTCGCCCCGAAGTTGTTGTTATTGATGAACTTGCACATACTAATATTGAGGGTAGTAAAAATGAAAAACGCTGGCAGGATGTTTTTGAAATTCTGGATGTAGGTATAAATGTAATTAGCGCTATTAATATTCAACACATTGAAAGTTTAAATGAAGAAGTAAAAAAAATTACCGGTGTAGAAGTAAAAGAAAGAATACC
>JAYVVD010000308.1:0-2058 GCA_043787295.1 Ferruginibacter sp.
AGGGTTAAACACTCCTGAAGTTCTACTAAAATTACCAAGAATACTTAATGTACCGGGTGCTGTTTTGGTAGTAATTCCAGAAATTATTAAGTTTTGATATGGGATTTGATTGGAAATATTTTGTGCTACTGTAGAACTTGCATAATCTACGCTGCTGCCTGCATCTAAATTAATAGTTCCTATGTTTAAATCTATAGAAGAATTTGAAACAACAGTATAGGATGTGCCACTAAAGCCTTTATTATTGCCCGTCTTAAAAAACGCTCCATTTTCTACTGTAACAAAGCTTGTATTTGCGATATTTTCACTGAAAATTGATTTGGAATTGGGAGCATAAGTTGCGCCTGATTTTATAATAAAGTTACCACCCGTTTTATTTAGTATAATGTTTTCATTGCTTGTCCCGACATTAGTGCCGGTTACTTCAATATTTTTATAAATGATATTTACTGAATCATTCTTACTTTGGCCTTTTATGGGTTGAGCACCCGCCGAAGAACCCGCAAATTCTATTACACCACCTGTCAAAGAAAAACTACCATCAATGTCGGGTTTGGAAGAAGACGATCCACTCATTTTAAACCTACCACCGTCCATTGCCAAATTTGTATTAATATTTCCAAATCCGTTGGATGACCCTATGTCTAATAAAGCGGAACCTGTAATATAAACGGTACCTGTAATATTTGCAGGATTGGATATTAATGTTGTATTAGTAGAATTAGAGAATGTCAGATTTCTGTAGGCCTCACCTCCTCTTAAAACCTGCGTTCCTGAGCCATTTAACTCAATGGTTCCACCCGTTAAATTGTAACCCGTTGTAGAAGGAAATTCAGGTACAGTGGTAAAAAGTTTACTTAGTTTTAATATTCCGCCACTCATTACTAATGCGGTGGAGGAGGTTCCGGATAATGTAAATGAACCTGCATCAAAAACTCCTGCAGAAATATTAAGTTCAGAAAAAGTAGATCCAAATCTTACATCAGAATTTTGTTTTATTGTTCCAATACCTGTTTTAGTTACTTTAAAAAAATCTTCTCCTCCTGTTGTCGTTATTAATTGTGTTCCTGTACCATTAAAATTTACATTTGAAGTGGTAGATGACCCTTCTGTAAATCCTGCAGTTCCATAATTTGTCCAGTTACCACCTATGTTTACTTTTAATGCACCAATTGGCAAAACTGCAGACCCGGCAATGGTTATATCATCGGTTATATTTAGATTTCCTGAAAGAATTTTATTACCTCCACCGGATAGTCCCAAATTACCATATGAAGTATTGACAACATTTTGCACTGCAGTATGATTGTAATTCACTGTTCCTAAAAAACTCATTGTTAAAGCAGATGGTGTTGTTGCCATTGCTGTATTTAAAGTTGAAGTAGCGTCAATATTAAAAGTGTTTGTAACATTAATATTTGCAATAGCATTTTCTAAGTTTAGTGTGCCACCATTGGTAATATTAACCGACCCTAAATTATAACCGGTTGGATTTGCTGTCGTAGCCAATGACATGGTACCACCATTAATATTTAAAGCAGGTAAATCTAAACCGTTTGATCCTCCATTAATTCTATTTGCGCTAATTGTTTGTATCCATGTACCACCGTTTATATTAATTGTTGCTGTAGGGGATCCTTTCAAATCTCCTGAATTCATTATTAGAGAGCCCGCTGTTAGAGTTATATTCTCAAAACCTGCATCCTTATTAGGAAAACTAAGGCTGGATGAACTTTTATTTATTTCTAAAAAAATAAATTTATGATTAGGATTTAAAAAGGAAGAAAAGGATTGTGGAGCAGCCCCTCTACAAATTAATTTAGCACCTGTACCCCAGAGGGAAAATATATTTGAAGCAGATTGTCCAAAATCTAAATTTCCATATAAACTTAGAACAGAGTTAGGATTAAATGAAATTTTGCTTGAACTTGAGCTTGGAAAAATTAAATCTTTACAATCAGCAATTGCATTATCTACTGTTATTGTTGTATTTGCTTTTGAATAAACTGATGTAATGGAAGTTGGTATTTGGCCTGTAGTTGCTGCAACCCAAGTCAT
>JAYVVD010000309.1:0-2674 GCA_043787295.1 Ferruginibacter sp.
CTTAAAGTACCTGCAGGAAACACCGCTGCCATAATTTTAAAGGGATTGATTCCTGCTTCTACATTTCCCTGTACTTCGCTTACCATGTGAATAACGTGAGAGTAAAAATTAATATCCTTAAATTTTGTTACAGAAACATTATCACAAACTCTGCTAAGATCATTTCTTGCAAGATCCACGAGCATAATATGCTCGGCATTTTCTTTTGGATCATTTTCTAATTGTATAGCAAGTGCCTTGTCAGCCTCATCATTACCTGTTCGCCTAAATGTACCTGCTATAGGATGTACTGTTACTTTTCCAGAATCTATTATGACTTGGCTCTCCGGACTAGAACCCATCAAACGATAATCTCCGTAATCAAAATAAAATAAATAAGGCCCGGGGTTAATGCTGCGTAAACGTCTGTACACATTAAATTCATCTCCCGTAAAATGTTGCTTAAAAGTTCTGCTTAAAACTATTTGAAAAACATCGCCACGCTTACAGGCTTCAATACCTTTTTGAACCATCTGCCTGTAAGTTTCATCCGCCATATCCTTAACCTCGTCCCCAATTTTATTGAAAGGAAATTCAGGTACATCTTTACTTCTAAGAATATTTTCTATACTTTCTATTTTACTGTCTAAACCGGCAATAATATTCTCACAAAGAAAAATTTCATCTTTAAAATGATCAATAATAATAAAATACTGGTAAATTCTATAACGCATTAAAGCTATAAAACTTTCGCTTTCATCTTTATTATCTGAAGTGGATTTTGTAGACGTAAATCGTATTTTCTCAAAAAACTGAACTGCATCATAAGTCGTGTAACCAAATAACCCTTGAGCGATTAATGCAATTTTTTCAGTGGGAATTTCTGCCTCAAAACTCTCTAGAAAATTACCAAGAATATCTATGATTTTTTCTCTGTTTTTTATCTCCTGCCGTTCGGGCTTTTTTCCTGGAAATTTATATTCAGCATTTTCAAAATCCATAATTTCAATGCCACCAACCGCATTGATGCCAATGATGGATCTGCTGTTTTCTCCTGCGTGTGAGTCAGTACTTTCGAGTAAAATAGTATCTCTAAATTTATCACGCATGCGCAGGTAAATACCTGCAGGTGTGTAAAGATCTGCAGGTATTCTTTTGCAGGTAGTAGTTATTTTTATTTTGTTCATTGTATAAATTAAAAAGCCCCGGCAATGTGCCGGGGCCTGTTATTTAAAAATATATAAATAGGGCTATAGCACAATCGAATTTTGACTGTACCACCACCATCCATTATTATTTGTAATTTTATTCATTGCAGTGCAAATATGAGCGGAAACGTCGAAACAACAAAATTAAATTATAACTTTTTCCTGTTAAAGTAAATAAACTGCCTAACATCTTTAAGAACGTTTTAACGCTGTAATAGCAACTTAACATACATCTTTGCATGATAAATTTAAACATTGAAAAAATTATTATTCGCATTATTTACTATCAGCACGCTTGGCGCAAAAGCACAAAAAGTTGAGAAAATTTATGTCAATTTATATACTGACAGTTTAAAAAAAGGGACTCACAATTATATAAATGTTGACGGGGAATTTACTAATGGAAAATACCTTCCTTTAGACAGCAGCAGAATTAAATTTTCGTGCCCGCAGGCAAAATTTTATGGAAACAGTTTGTTTATTCCCGCTGATTTTGCAGAAGAGAAAGTATCAGTAAAAGTTATGTTGAAGGAAGACAATTCAAAATATAAAGAGTTTGAAATCTATATTAAGAAAATGATAGACCCGCCGTTGAAAACCCAGGAAGAAATTATTGCTGAAATTAAAAATAAAAGAAAGAAAAGTTGATAAACAAAAAGCGCAATCCTGTGATTGCGCTTTTTGTTTTATTAATATATTTAATTAAGCAAATTTCTTTGCATCTTCTAAGAATTTTGCAAGTCCATTATCAGTTAAAGGATGTTTTAATAAGCCTAGAATTGAATCAAGTGGGCAGGTACAAACATCAGCACCCGCTTCTGCACATTTTATAATGTGTAGCGCACTGCGAATAGAAGCCGCAAGTATTTCAGTTTTATACCCTTGTATATCAAATATGCGACGTATCTGGTAGATCAATTCCACGCCATCTGCTCCCATATCATCAATTCTGCCGATAAAAGGTGAAACATATGTAGCACCTGCTTTTGCAGCTAAAATTGCCTGGCCTGCAGAAAAAATTAAAGTGCAGTTCGTCCTGATTCCTTTATCAGTAAAATATTTAATTGCTTTTATACCATCTTTGATCATAGGCACTTTTACAACAATGTTTTTATGCAATGCAGCAAGCTTTAAACCTTCGGCAACTATACCATCAAAATCTGTAGAGATCACTTCTGCACTAATATCCCCAGCCACCATATCGCAGATATCTACATAATGTTTCATTACCGCTTCTGTACCTTTTATGCCTTCTTTTGCCATTAATGAAGGGTTGGTAGTTACACCATCTAAAATACCAAGATCGTTGGCTTCTTTTATTTGTTCAAGATTTGCTGTATCAATAAAAAATTTCATAATGTAAAAGTTTTCAATTTTTAACGGTTAGATATATTTATAAAGTACAAATATAGATATTGACAATAGATTAAAAAGTTTTAGCGGTAGGATGTTAAACACAAGATATTAGACTTATAAATTCAAAGCTA
>JAYVVD010000310.1:0-3069 GCA_043787295.1 Ferruginibacter sp.
GCAGATTCTTTTGCAGGAAGATTATCTTGTATTTTACAAGGCTCATCTGATACTACTTTTTACGTGATTGCTGTTTACTTTGGTGCAGTAGCTGTTAAAAATACCAGATACGCTGTTGGTGCAATGTTGCTCGCCGATTTAGTTGGAATTATTACTGCGATTACCTTGTGTTATTTTTTCTTTGGATGAGATAAACTTTTAAATTATCATTTCAATTTTCCTCTCTTTTCTACAGAAAAAACTTCTGGTTTACTGGAAGGAATTGTATTTTCTACATCATCTGCTTCCGTATCAAAATAATGATCAAAAATATTTATCAGATTTTTGGCCTTGTACACTGCCCTTGCATAACGGTTACTTATTAAAATAATAGTGGCATCATCTTTTAAAACCCGAATAAATGCTGCATTATTACCGTGCCACCAGCCATTGTGAAAAATTATTTTTTTTCCATCATCATATACATTCATACGCCATCCTAAACCGTAATTTTTAATACCAGGTTTTTCATTGCTGTAAGGCGTATAAGCAAGATCTAATGATTTTGCATTTAGAAAAACAGTATCGGATAGCGCTCTATCCCATATTAATAAATCTTTAGGAGTGCTGTAGATATTTTTATCACCATAAACATCATCCAAAAAATTATCAGGTATTTCTCTTCCTTTCCAGTCAAAACTTTTTGAGCGTATTTTATTATCGCCTTTAGAATGTACAAAAGTATTTTTCATACCCAAGGGATCAAAAATATTTTCTTTCATAAATTGAGGGTATGAAAGACCTGATACTTTCTCAATAATCAATGCAAGCAAAGCGAAATTTGTGTTGCAGTAAGTAAATCTTTTATTCGGTGGAGCAATGTTTTTAATAATCCCTTTTTTTTCAATAAGCCATTTCAACACATCTTTATTTTCAATAATAGAATCTTTGTTCCACCCCACATCCTCCATAAAATACAAATAATTTGGTAAGCCGCTTCTATGGTTGAGTAATGTTTTTATTGTTACTCCCGGGTAATTAAATTCAGGAAAAAAATGGGTAACACTGTCTTCAATATTCAGCTTACCTAATTCCTGAAGCTTAAGCACAGCCATTGCAGTAAAGGTTTTAGATACAGATGCTATGTGTAAAGATGTTGAAGCGTTTATAGAATCTTTTCCATCAATATTTACAAAGCCTTTGTATTTTTCAAAAATAATATTTCCTCCTTTAGCTACAATTATCCCACCATTAAATCCCGAACCATCAAGCATGGAATCGTAAAATATTTCACTCTGCCCTTTTATTCTCTGTCGCTCTTCTGTAGGAATTACAGTGGGTAAAGGAATGGTATAAACCTGCTTTTTTTCCTGTTCTGTGAAGTTTTTTGTATTGCTCTTTTTTTGTGAACAACCTACCGTTAGAAAAAGGATTGAAGCACTAAAAAATATTTTTATTTTATTCAATTTTATGTTTTTGTAAGAATAAGAATTATTAGAATAAATACCTAAGCATATTAAAGCGTTACTATAAGATATATTTGTGCAAAATAAGGACTTTATATTATGGCAGATAAAAAAATAACAAGCTACCCAAAAGAAAAAATAAACATTTTATTTTTAGAGAATATAAGCGATGCTGCTACACAACAATTTACTACATCAGGATACACATCTGTAAAAAAAATCAGTGGTGCAATAAGCGAAGCCGATCTTATTAAAGAAATTAAAAATGTACACATACTTGGTATAAGAAGTAAAACACAAATTACGGCTGCTGTAATGCAGGCTGCAAATAAGTTACAGGCTATAGGTTGTTTTTGCATTGGTGTAAATCAAGTAGATTTAGCTGCCGCATCTGCAAATGGTATAGCAGTTTTTAACGCACCTTACAGCAATACAAGGAGCGTAGCAGAACTGGTAATTGGTGCTTCTATTTTATTAATAAGAAAAATTGTAGATAAAAATAAAGCGGCACATGAAGGCAAATGGATGAAGGATGCAACCGGAAGCCATGAACTTCGTGGAAAAACAATTGGAATAATCGGTTACGGAAATATAGGGAGCCAGGTAAGCGTGTTATCAGAAGCTCTGGGGATGAAAGTTATTTTTTATGATGCTGAAACAAAATTACCACTCGGCAATGCAAGCGACAGTAAATCGTTAAAAGAATTAATGCAAAAGGCTGATATAATCACACTTCATATTCCTGAAATCGCTTCTACTCAAAATATCATTAATAAACAAACATTGTCATATTGTAAACAAGGGGCAATTATTTTAAATTATGCAAGAGGTACCGTTATTGATTTACCAGCGTTACGCAAAGCTATTTTGAGCGGAAAAATTGGTGGGGCTGCTATTGATGTCTTTCCACAGGAACCAGAAAAAAATGGAGATCCTTTTCAATCAGTAATGCAGGATTTACCCAATGTTATTTTAACCCCACACATTGGCGGCAGCACGCAGGAAGCACAAAATAATATTGGTTTAGATGTGAGCACAAAGTTATTTAATTATCTGGAGAAAGGCATAAGTACGGGTTCACATAGTATTCCTGGACTAGCTTTACCGCCGCAGGAAGGCGCTCACCGCATATTACATATACATAACAATGTACCAGGCGTGTTAAGCAGTATCAACACGTTATTAAGTAAAAATAAAATCAATATTCTCGGTCAATATTTGAAGACGAATGACAGCACAGGTTATGTTGTTTTAGATTTAGATAAGAGCCTCAGCAAAAATGCCATGGAGCTGCTGAAAGGGGTGAAAGGAACAAGAAAGGTGAGAGTATTATACTAATCAAAAAACTGTAGAATAATTACCAAAAAGGGAGAGCAAAAACTGATTTTTAAATCTATTTGTAATTAATTTAAAGTTCATTTATGTTTTAAAGTTAGAGGGTCGCTTATTTTTTGAGGGTATTTTTTTTATTCAAAACGTTTTAATTGAACAATAATAAAAAGAATTCTGTTAGTAACATATATTTAATCAGGAATATTATGAAGTAAAATTCTCATCAAAAAATTATCTACATAACTAACAATATAGCTTTTACTAAAGTATTAAAACTCGTTAAAATAACCAG
>JAYVVD010000311.1:0-4019 GCA_043787295.1 Ferruginibacter sp.
AGTTATATTATAAACTGTTCGTTTATAATATATTATAAAAAAAATAAGAATTAAAACCAGCTCTTGGTCTTTGTTCTGCTTCTTCCACCCAAACCCAAAGAACCTAAAAGTGTACGTACAATTCCGTTGCCGGCAGTGCGCAACATGCTTTTTACAACCGTATTATTAGCAATTTTTTCAAAAGTATTTAGCTCTTCTTTTACTGGTTTGAATGACTTTGTAGATGTTGCTGAAATATTTTCTGCAGCTTCCTGAATTTTTGCATTTAATAGTTCGTAAGCGCTTTCACTATCTACATCAACATTGTATTTTACTACCAATCTACTTTTAGCATTTATTACATCTACTTCCTGCTGCGTCAACACATCCATTCTGCTGCGGGGGCTGCAAAGCATGGTATGTGCAAGCGGTGTTGGTATACCTTTTTCGTTTAACAATGTAACGAGTGCTTCTCCAATACCAAGTTGTGTAATTAAATCTTCGGTTTTGTAATAAGCTGATTCAGGATAATTATCTGCAGTTTGTTTAATTGTTTTTCTGTCAGCCGCTGTAAAGGCCCTTAAAGCATGCTGTATTTTCATTCCTAACTGTCCTAGTACCGAAGCCGGAATATCCATTGGATTTTGTGTGCAGAAGAAAATACCAATTCCTTTAGAACGAATTAACTTTATAATTGTTTCTATTTGCTGCACAAGTTCGTTGCTAGCTTCCTGAAAAATAAGATGCGCCTCGTCAATAAACAACACTAGTTTAGGTTTATCCAAATCTCCCTCCTCCGGAGAAGATGCATACAACTCCGATAACATTTGCAACATAAATGTTGAAAATAATTTTGGCCTGTCCTGTATATCTATCACCCGCAGAATACTGATCATACCTTGGCCTTTGTCACTGATGCGCATAAGATCATCTACCTCAAAACTTTTCTCCCCAAAAAAAACATCGGCGCCCTGTTGCTGCAATTCAATTAATTTTCTGAGAATGGTACCTGTTGTGGTAGTAGAGATTTTCCCATACAATTTTTCAACTTCTCCCTTGCCTTCATTGCCTATAAACTGAAGGAGTTTTATAAAATCTTTTAAATCTAACAGTGGCAGTTTGTTATCGTCACAATATTTAAAAATAAGGGCAATTACTCCGCCTTGGGTATCATTCAGGTTAAGTATTTTGGTTAACAGCACCGGGCCAAACTCACTAACGGTGGCTCTTAACTTAACACCATTTTTACCTGTAAGCGAAAGCAGTTCAGCAGGAAATTCTTCGGGAAAATAAGTTAAATTTAATTTCTGGTATCGGTCTGTAACCTTATCATTTACCACACCCATTGCGGCGATGCCGCTCAAATCACCTTTAATGTCCATTAGCAAAACCGGCACGCTTGCATCACTCAAATATTCACTGATCATTTGCAGCGTTTTGGTTTTGCCTGTACCTGTTGCACCTGCTATTAAGCCATGGCGGTTCATTGTTTTTAGCGGCAATAATATTTTTGCTTCGGGTATTACTTCTCCATTTAAAACAGCAGCACCAATTTGC
The DNA here is from genome assembly GCA_043787295.1 of Ferruginibacter sp. Taxonomy (GTDB): domain Bacteria; phylum Bacteroidota; class Bacteroidia; order Chitinophagales; family Chitinophagaceae; genus Ferruginibacter. The sequence continues at coordinate 1,537 of JAYVVD010000311.1, forward strand.
ACCGCTTCACCTTTAAAAGTGTAACCAGTGGTAATGGCTTGTATGAACTCATCTTTATTAGGCATAGTTTATTTTTTTTAAAGTTACTAAGTTGAAAGAATATTCTACAAGTTTGTGGTTTTAGAAATGAGTTTAATCATAAAAGTAAAAAGGCTGAAATTACAACACAATAGAATTTGTAATGCGATATAAGAAGTATTGAGATTTTACTACAATCCGCAAAGATTTTCCCCGCATCAAATAATTTCAACTTTATTTTTAGTATGGCGCTGTACTTAACCGATAGCAGGCCAGCAAATATTATTGTCTTTCATAAAACACTAAACTACAAGGCATAAATATAGAAATAGGTTAACAAAAAATTAGGCATTATATTAGCAGTATTCAATATCAATTAATTTTATTTGTAAATAAATTTCAACATTATGGAAGCAATTAAACCTAAGATTTTATTATGTGAAGATGATACCAACCTCGGTATGGTTCTTAAAAATTATCTTGAACTAAATGATTATGATGTAATCCTCGAAAGAGACGGAAGGCTTGGTCTTGCTGCTTTTCAACGTGAAAAATTTGATATATGCCTGCTTGATGTAATGATGCCCAATATGGATGGCTTTACAGTAGCAGAAGAAATAAGAGATATCAATCCTGACGTTCCATTGTTTTTCCTTAGTGCTAAAACCATGAAGGATGATATTATACAGGGCTACAAACTGGGTGCAGATGATTATATTACCAAACCATTTGACAGCGATGTTTTACTCCATAAAATAAAGGCAATTCTAAAGCGGAACGAAGAGTTACACAAAGAAGAAGCCAATGCAGAATTTGATTTAGGCAAATATCATTTTAACCCAAGGCTTAGAGAGCTTGTTGTAAACGGTAAAACACAAACACTTTCTCCTAAAGAAAATGAATTGCTTAAAATGTTGAGCGAATACAAAAATGATTTGTTACCAAGAGAAGCGGCCCTTAAAAAAATATGGGGAAGCGATACTTATTTTAATGGACGAAGCATGGATGTGTATATTGCCAAATTACGCAAGTATTTAAAAGAAGATCCAAAACTGGAAATTGTGAACATACACGGTAATGGATTCAGGTTGGTGGAAACGGAATAGTTTATTAGATTTAAGATAAAAGAATAAAGGCAAAAGAAAGGCTCCGGTTATTCGGAGCCTTTTTGTTTGTGTAATGTTTTGAAGCATGGGCATATCTGCAATTACCAGCATTTGTATCCCGCTATCCATTGCAATTCATTCGTGCCTCACTCATTTCCATTTCTATCGGGGCTATAAGGAGCGGTGAAATTCTTTTCAACTTTTAATATACAGGTATCGCAAAGGCGCTGCTGAGAAAAAAATGTTCTTGGGAATGTATGAGACAAAGTCTCCCATTTATTAAAAAATCCTTAGAGCGCTGCGCTTAACTTTAAGGATAGTTGGAGAGGCTTTTGCTTTTACTGTTTTTTGGCGCAACGTCCTGCAAACAGAGACGTTGCTGAGAAGCAAATTTATAATTTGTTTGCCTTCATTTTATTCTATTTCAATATCTTTCTATCCTGTGTCGGCGGCAAAAAGTTCTCTCCTGTTATCACACTTTTACCTGTTTTTGCTTCTAATTCTTTTCTTGCATTTTTTGCTACAGCTCCGCCTTTTTTACTGGCTACTACATTTTCATTTAATCCTTTTGCCTTTTCGGTTTCAGCAATTTGCCTTGTACTCAATTCGGCAAGAGCTGTAAAAATTAGTTCGGCTTCACTCATATGGCCCCTTAGGTTTTGAGATTTTAAACCTTTAAATCTTTGTGTTTTTTTACAGTTAATCCTGTCCATTCTTGGTGAATGATGTTGGTTAACGCTGCAAATTCTTCCCCTTTTTTTACGCCGCTTTCTTGCCAGTAATCGGTTAGCTTATTGCGGGTTTCTTGCCCTGTCATTCGCTACTGTATCCACTTTTCACTTCTACCAAGTTTTTGCCAGTTTTCTCTTGCTCTATCTATGCTTTGGCTGGGGTCGTTTATTTCCTGCATTCTTTCATAACCAACTTTAGCTAACCATTGTTTAAATGGTTCCGCTTTGGGTGATGGGATGGATTGGATAATCCGTAATAAATTTTGAGTATTGGAACAGTCTGTTTCTCTCATTTTGCCGTCAGCTGCTTTGAGTTTGAACTGTCGACAATTTGTCGACAGTTCAAACTCATCTTCTAATTTTACCCTTATTTTCATCTTAAACCAATAATCTCTTGGATTAGAACTATTCGATAAAACTTCTACTACATCTATAATAGAAAAGTACCATTGTTCTTCTGTTGCATCCCAATAGGTGCGAACCATCTTTTCTTCAAATAATTTTATGTTACTCATTTGATTAAATTCTTAATGTTATCAATTCTACTTAGGTAATATTTAACCGTAATTAGAGTCTGAAATGTACTTAAAATCCGTAGAACGCTGTGCTTAGCACTAGGAATAGTTGG
>JAYVVD010000312.1:0-3902 GCA_043787295.1 Ferruginibacter sp.
CCCTCTCCTTTGGAGAGGATAGGTGAGGTTAAACCCAATCGATCTTCGCAGAACTTTTCAGGTTTTGCTCTTCCACCTGTCGGCGGAGAAATTGAGGGGGCCGGAATTGCCCTTACCCTCGAGCCCACTCCACTCTTTTATAAAAATGATTATGAAGAAGATTATGCCGAACAAAAAGGTAAGGGATTTGGCAGTGTAGTCTCTTATTTATTTCCCTACAAAAAATTAATTGTACAGCTCATGCTGGGTTTGTTGCTGGGCAGCATGTTACAATTGGTACTTCCTTTTCTTACACAGAGTGTAATAGATACAGGCGTAAACACAGGTAATCTACCATTTGTTTACATTATACTATTTGCACAGCTTGCATTGTTTGCAGGCCGACTAAGCGTAGAGTTTATTAGAAGCTGGATTTTATACCATATTAGCAGCCGCATAAACATTAGCATTCTCACAGATTTTTTAATTAAACTAATGAAGCTGCCCGTAAGTTACTTTGACAGCAAGAAAACCGGCGACATAATGCAGCGTATGAATGACCATAGCCGTATACAAAACTTTCTTACCGGTACGTCTTTAACTACATTGTTTTCTTTATTTAATCTGATAATATTTTCTGTGGTGCTTGCCATGTACAATATGGGCATTTTTGTGGTGTTTGTTGTTGCATCCATTTTATATATTTTATGGATACTTATTTTTCTTAAAAAAAGAAGGCAACTGGATTATAAGCAGTTTGATATAGCCGCAGCAGAGCAAAGTAAAACAATGGAAATAGTGCAGGGCATGCAGGAAATAAAATTGCATGGCTGCGAAAAAACCAAACGATGGCAATGGGAGCGCTTACAAGCCCGAACGTTTAGGCTAGGTATGAAAGGGCTTGCGCTAAACCAATGGCAACAAACGGGTGCTTTTTTTATAAATGAGGGTAAAAATATTTTTATCACATTTCTGGCAGCACAGGCAGTTATAAATGGTCAAATAACGCTGGGCGGTATGCTGGCCATTCAATACATTATTGGTCAGTTAAATAGTCCGATAGAACAAATGATCAGTTTTGTACAAAGCTGGCAATTGGCTAAAATTAGTTTAGATAGGTTAAATGAAATACACACGCTTACGGATGAGGAACCAGCAAATAAATTATTAAATACCACTTTACCTACCGATAAAACAGTAGAACTTAACAACGTTTCCTTTACATACCCGGGAGCAGGAAACGAACCTGTGTTAAACAACATAAACTTAGTTATCCCCGCAGGCAAATTAACCGCCATTGTGGGTACAAGTGGCAGCGGTAAAACTACACTTTTAAAATTGTTACTAAAGTTTTATACCGCACAAAAAGGCAATATTAAAAACGGAGGTAATGACATTGAAAATTTAAGTCATCGTACTTGGCGCAAAGCTATAGGCGTGGTTATGCAGGAGAGTTATATATTTAATGACAGCATTGCTGTAAATATTGCAGTAGGTGATGAACATATAAATAAAGTAAGTTTAAAACAGGCTGCTGTTACCGCAAACATTTTAGAATTTATAGAGAGCCTGCCCCTTGGGTTTAATACCAAAATTGGTGGTGAAGGAATTGGACTAAGTGCCGGACAAAAACAGCGCATATTAATAGCAAGAGCAGTTTACAAAAATCCTGAATATATTTTCTTTGATGAAGCTACCAACAGCTTGGATGCAAATAACGAAACGGTAATTATGAAAAACCTTACCAATTTTTTTGAGAACAAAACAGTAGTAGTGGTGGCCCATAGACTAAGCACTGTAAAAAACGCAGATAGTATAATAGTGTTAAACAAAGGAAGGATAATTGAACAAGGCAACCACAGTGAATTAATTAAACTCAAAGGAGAATATTTTACGTTGGTAAAAAACCAGTTGGAACTTGGAGAATAAGAAAATGACAATCCAGTATGGATTGTTTATAAAAATGACTTTTAATTTTTTAATAACCATTACTACAAATGCCTGAAATAATAAATACTACACCTCCCCATCCTATCAACAATCCTAATATTAAACTCCTATCTACCGAAGTACAGGAAATAATCTCTCAAAAGCCCAATTGGATAGTAAGAAATGGCATCGTACTTTTTCTCTCAATCACCATCGTATTATTGGCTACAACTTTTTTTATTAGTTATCCTGATGTGGTTAATGCCAAAGCAAAATTAATATCTGTTAATGCCCCCAAGGAAGTTCAAGCAAAAATTCAAGGCAGTTTAGTAAGATTAAAAGTAAAAGAGGCAGAAGCTGTTCAGGAAAATGATATTATTGGATTTATGGAAAGCAGGGCAGTACACAATGAAGTAATCTCTTTATCCCAGCTTGTAGATACTTTACAATTAATAACAGAAATAAGTGCAGAACGATTGCCATATTTTATAACAAACCATTACAGAAATCTAGGAGAAGTACAACCCAATTACCAACTTTTTATGCAGGCTTTTACTATTTTTCGTCAGTATATTTCATCCGGCTATTATTTAAAAAAGAAAAAAATGTTACAGGCAGATCTTGGTTTTCTTCAAAAACTTCATTCAAGTCTGGATATACAAAAATCTATGCAAGTTGAAGATTTAGCCTTGGCTGATAAAAATTTTTCGGCTAGCAGTTCTTTGAGCTCCGATAAAATTATTGCAGATGTAGAATTTAGAAATGAAAAAAGTAAGTTGATAGCTAAGGCTATGGCGATACCACAAATTAATGCAGCCCTTATAAACAACGAAAGCGGTAAACATGAAAAGGAAAAAGAAATTGCACAATTAGAAAATGAAATTGCACAGCAAAAAGGAATTTTTTTACAATCGCTAAATACATTGAAAGCACAAATTGACGAATGGAAAAAAAACTACCTTTTAATAGCACCCGTTTCGGGTAAAATTGTGTTTAATAATTTTTTAACTGAGCATATGCAATTAAAACAAGGTCAAACAATTTGTTTTGTTAATCCGATAAATTCGATTTATTACGCCAATATTATAATACCCCAAACAAACTTTGGCAAAATAAAAACCGGAGAAATGGTTATTTTAAAACTACCTGCATATCCTTTTCAAGAGTTTGGTACAATTAAAGGTAAACTAGGTTTTATCTCTGAAATACCCGCTGATAGTGGTTTTAATGCAAGAGTATTATTACCAAATGGGCTGGTAACAAACTATAAAAAAAATCTTCAGTATCATGAGGGGTTAACTGCTAATGCTGAAATATTAACGGCGGATTTAAAACTAAGCGACAGAATATTTAACGGTATTAAATCGCTTTTAAATAAAAACAACTAACGGTAGTATTAATTTATGAAAGTTGTGCGTGTATACCGAAAATTGTATAAAAATACAATGGGCATAATTAACCTAATCGAATATATGCTTCTTTCACATAATCCTAAATCCATTATTTTTGCCTCAAAATAAAACACTCACAAATGAAATTTGGTGTAGTAATGTTTCCGGGCTCAAATTGCGATAGAGATATGATTGATGCCCTCCAGAATGACCTTGGGCAGGAGGTGATTACGCTTTGGCATAAAGACAGTGACATTAATAATTTTACAAACGATGATTGTATTGTTTTACCTGGTGGCTTTAGTTATGGCGATTACCTAAGATGCGGTGCCATTGCACGATTTAGCCCAATGATGGTGGTAAAGTATTGGGTGTTTGCAACGGGTTTCAAATTTTGTGCGTGCCCACTTGCCGAAGTTTATAAAACTTTAAAACATATTTTTAGTAACCCATTATTAATTTGGCGGCAATTGGTCGGGCTTTACGTTCCAATGTTTTTACCATAAAGATTCTGTGTTATCAACCAAATGATTTTTATTAAATTTTATACTTTAGGCAATTTTATATTAGCCTGTTTAGTGGGGCAGCGCAAGCTGCCCCCTA
>JAYVVD010000313.1:0-2353 GCA_043787295.1 Ferruginibacter sp.
TTTGGCAGATGAATAAAAATCTACCCACTTGCAAAGATCTTCTGTGGTAGTAAGCAAACCGCCTTGCCCATAAACGTATTCGTTTGGCATATCGGTAAAGTAAACTCCGTCTTTTTTCTCGTATGCTATTGCACGATTTGGTACGATCTTTTTAAAATTATCCCGCCATTCAGTGTGGGTCATTCCTGCAGGTGTAAAAATATTTATGTTGCAAAAATCAGAGAGGCTTATTCCGCTTACACGTTCTACAATTATTGCTTGCAAATTGAAATTAGAATTGCTGTAAACAAACTCGTCGCCTGGTTTATTATTCAATGTTTTCTGCCTTGCAATAATTTCCAGCGCATCTTCATTGTGGTAAGTTTTTGTGGTTCTTGGCCATCCTGCAAGTTCTGCAATGCTGCCCCAATCTCTAATGCCACTGCTATGGTGCATCAAGTGGCGAATCTTAATAGCAACGCCATAATTGGGCATTTCAGGAATGTATTTTCTGATATCATCATCAAGAGAGAGTTTGCCCTGCGCCTCCAATAATAAGATAGCTGCAGCGGTAAATTGCTTTGAAACAGAACCGGCTTCCGTAACATTGTTTATGCTCATCGGAATATTGTTTTCCAAGTTGGCCATGCCCCATGCTTTTGAAAAAAGTACAACACCCTTTTTGCTAACGGTTAATTGCGCGCCGGGGTTTTGCGGTTTATATCTTGCAAAAATTTTTTCAATTTTATCTGTAGTGTCTTTAGCAGTTTGTGCTTGAAGGTTGGTATTCCATAATACTATTACAAAAGCACAGCTTATTAAATTTAGAAACGAACTATTTAGTTTTTTTTGCATAAAAACATTTTGTACAAGATACGCTTGTCTGTGCTTTATAGTTTGAAAGTATTGTGTGGAAAAATTTTAAAGAACGCAACGTCCCCGTTGGGAGGCGTTGCTGCGAAGTAAAAATACAAGATCATATTATTTGTAAAATTTAATATACTTTTATAGCAAATGTTGTCAGAAAATGCAAAATCAACTCTTAAAAATATCATTAATGGAGTCCGCATCCTTGGGGAAAACAATCATCTCACAGCAACCCGTAATTTCTTATGCTCAGGCTTTAGCACAAGTAAGAAAATTACAAAAAAATTCGAAGAGCAATCCGCTATTAAAAAAGAGCAGGAAGAATGCTTAAAGACTTTTATTGACAATCACCAAATTTGGATAAAGGACTTTAATGATAACCATACCTATTTAACAGAAGGGGGTGAAGCTAAAATTTACTTTTCGCACGATAAAAAAAATGTTGTAAAACTAAATGATGCCATATATTATAATAACTGGCTTAATTTTTTTAACAGCGTTCTCATTTACAATTTAATTTTTGAAGACACTGCTTATACATTAATTTGATTTGTAAAGAATGAACATGGATTATTTGCTGCTTTACAACAACCATTTATAATTGCAGATAATTATACAAACCTACCTGAAGTAAAATTTTTTTTGGAACATAATGGATTTATAAATACAAAAAGAAACGACTACTATAACTCTGAATTAGCTTAATTTTAGAAGATATCCATGATGAGAATGTTTTGCTAAATAAAAATAAATATTTTTTCATTGACACTGTTTTTTATATTAACATAATATAGATTGTCACAGAAACGCTCACGCACAATTTGCTTTGCTGCATTTCTGCGCCAGTGGGGCTTTAGCAGTTTGCGCTTGTAGCGTTGCAAGCGTTGACATCATAATAAATAAGCAACTTACTTTTTTTATAAACACAACACTTAAGGATTGTAGCATATAAAGATTTTATACAAGATACGTTTGTGTTTGGGTTTTAGTTTGAAGAGATTGGTTTGTTATCCTTGTCAGGTTGTCGGCTGGTCGAAGACCAAGCCTCGGCGTCTGCTTTTATAGTTTACTGCTTAATTATTAAATTTTAACAACCAGAACGGAACAATACGACTCTTTTAAATTATCTACCAAAATTTCCACCAAGATTTTTTGTATTCTACAACATTCTTTTGCTGTTGCATGTATAACTCTTTTCTTATTATACTGTCTTTCTCCAACTCAATATCCACCTTTAAATTTAAATCTTCAAGATTTTCAAAATTATCAAGAGAATAATCTTTGTAAAAAGTCAAAAATTTCTTCACTTCAATTTCAACAGCTTCAGGTCCATAATAATTATTCCATGTGGAATCATAATCAATATCAAATTGATAAACGCAATACATTTCTTTCTCTGTAATATCAGCTTCATCTATTATCATAAAAAGATTTGCAATTGTTTGCACTAAATTGATTTGCCCAGTTATATATTTCTTGTAAAGGAGTCCGAAAAGCGGCCGTCCTG
>JAYVVD010000314.1:0-7140 GCA_043787295.1 Ferruginibacter sp.
TAAATTGTGCACTTCCTATAGGCCCTGTAATGGTTGGGCTGGCACTACTTGCATTATCAATACGATATAAACCTGCACCAAAATAACTGTCTGAAGAAAATTGAGGCTCTCCCGTTCCTACATAAACGGTTTCGGGTTGAGACGGTGAAATAGCCACAGCACCAACTGCTAAACTTAAAGCATTATCCAGTAAAGGAGTCCACGTGGTACCGCCATCTGTAGTGCGGTAAAGCCCACCTTGCGCTGTACCTACATACACAATGTTTGGGTTAGAAGGGTGTACAGCTATTGAAATTGTTCTGCCGGACACCGGGAGTTGAGCACCACTCCCTACCTGCCCGTTCGGGATTGGATTTGGACCAATTTCCGTCCAGGCTCCTAGCAACGAACTCGTAGTAGTAACCCGATTGGTATACAAATTTTGCATTTGCTGCTCCATCAATTTAATGGCATTAAATCTATCCATCGGGTTAAATGGTTTACCATTTTCAACACCACGTTTTGCAGCTATAGCCTCGGCTCTGCGAATTAAAAATGCTTCTTTGGTTATACCGATGTTGGCAAAGTTTGGCAAATCAGGATCAGTTTCTGTTTGCCCTAAACTTACCTCAGCCGAAATTATGAATGATAAAAACAATAATGATTTGAAACTGTGCAAAAAGACGATTGATTTTTTCATTTTTAGTTTTTTATAAATAACATTTAGTATTCAATTTTTGTAATTTTATAATATATTTTTTGAACCAAAAAACTCACATAAAATAATAATAAATTAAATTTAGTTAATATTAACTTAAGATCACATGTAAATTTAAATTAAATTCATTGCTAGCAGCGGAAAAATTATTATGTTACTCCCTTTGAACAAAATAAATGACTTACATACCCGCAATCCGATCATACTGAATAGGCTAACAAATGTTTATAAAAGCAAAACTTTAACCGACATAAAAAACCTCGACAAATTCTGTCAAGGATTTTAATTTATCAAATTAAAAAAATTAATCAATTTTTGGCGCCGCTGAAAGTATTTCTTCGCTTACACCACTGGCATATTTTTCAAAGTTTTTTACAAATTGTTTAGCAAGTGCAACTGTATTTTCGTCGTAAGCATTTTTATCTGCCCATGTATTGCGAGGATTTAAAATTTCACTGGGCACATTGGGACATTCTTTCGGCATCATCATCCCAAATACAGGATGGGCCTCGTAAGCTACATTTTCTAATTTTCCTTCTAACGCCGCAGTAATCATTGCCCTTGTGTATGCAAGTTTCATGCGACTTCCAGTACCATAAGGACCGCCACTCCAGCCAGTGTTTATCATAAACACATTTACATTTGCAGCTGTCATTTTTTTACCAAGCATTTCGGCATATTTACCCGGATGTAAAGGTAAAAACGGTGCGCCAAAACATGCGCTGAATGTGGCTAAAGGCTCTTTTACACCTGCCTCTGTACCAGCAACTTTAGCTGTATAACCACTAATAAACTGGTACATAGCCTGACCTGCAGTTAATTTGCTTATTGGCGGAAAAATACCATAAGAATCTGCTGTAAGAAAGAAAATATTTTGAGGCGTTTTGCCGATAGATGGCTCCAGCGCATTGCTTATAAAGCTGAGCGGATAACTTATTCTTGTGTTCTCCGTAATATCTTTATTTGCAAAATCTATTTTGATAGTGCCAGGTACAAAGCCAACATTTTCGACCAATGCACCAGGACGAATGGCATTGTAAATTTCAGGTTCATTTTCGGCACTTAAGTTTATCATTTTTGCATAGCAACCACCTTCAAAATTAAATACGCTATCATCTGTCCAGCCATGCTCATCATCTCCAATTAATTTTCTATTGGGGTCTGCACTAAGTGTAGTTTTACCAGTACCGCTAAGCCCGAAGAAAATGGCTGTGTCGCCTTCTGCGCCTACATTTGCAGAGCAATGCATGCTCAATACATTTTTTTGATGCGGCAAAATAAAATTAAGAATAGTGAAAATTCCTTTCTTTATTTCACCTGTGTAACCGGTACCACCAATTAAAATAATTTTTTTAGTAAAACTCGTCATGGCAAAATTGTGCCGCCTTGTTCCATCAACAGCAGGATCAGCAAAAAAGCTTGGGGCATGCAAGATTGTCCACTCCGGTAAAAAGTTTTCCAATTCATTTTCCCGAGGTCGCAGAAACATATTGTAAGCAAATAAGTTGCTCCACGGATTTTCATTTACAACCCGAATATTTAATCTGTATTTCGGATCTGCACACACATACGAATCCCTTACCCACAAGTCTTTTTGAGATAAATGTGTAATCAACTTTTGCTGCATTTTATCGAAAACTTCAGGAGTAATAGGAATATTAAAATCATTCCAATGCACGGCTTCTGCAGTTATTTCGTCTTTTACACAAAATTTATCTTTAGGGCTTCTTCCTGTAAATTCTCCTGTATTAATTAGTAAAGCACCTGTATCATTTAGATTGCCTTGTCCAAGTCTAATTGTAGCATCTGAAAGCTCTTGAGGGGTTTGCTGGTAGTGTAAAGTTTGACTTGTATTTATACCAATTTTTGCCAAAACATCGTTGACTGTTTCAGGCATTTGAGATACTGACATATCATGTTTTTTAGTGAGGGCGCAAATATAGGAGAAGTGTTCAAAGTGGCAAATTTTTGAAGCACTCCATTTGATCTATTTTAATTTAATTTTTAAAAAAAGCGAAGGATGGAAATATATTTTTTAAGAACTTAACATATTTTTCAATGCTACAAAAAATATTAATTTTTTGACCAAAGCACGAATTAAATATAAGCCATAAATCCCTCATAACATGAGAGCGAAAGATGGAATATTTAAAATATAATTTCAGGAATCTCTCCTTCAATAATAAGGGCAGCTTTTGTTTTGCTTTGAATTTCTTCTACTGTAACGCCTGAAGCTCTTTCCAACAACTTAAACCCATTTGGTGTAATTTCAATAACGGCCAAATCAGTAACAATTTTTTTCACGCAGCTCTTTCCTGTTAAGGGAAGAGAACATGTTTTTAAAAGTTTACTTTCACCTGATGGACTTGTATGCATCATAGCAACAATAATATTTTTCGCACTTGCTACCAGATCCATTGCACCACCCATTCCCTTTACCATTTTACCGGGTATTTTCCAGTTTGCAATATCTCCGTTTTCACTTACTTCCATAGCACCAAGTACAGTTAAATTTATTTTGCCTGAACGAATCATCCCAAAGCTCATTGCACTATCAAAAATAGATGAGCCGGGTAATGTAGTAATGGTTTGTTTACCGGCGTTTATAAGATCTGCATCTTCTTCACCGTCTATTGGAAATGGTCCCATTCCTAACAAACCATTTTCACTCTGCAGCACAACATTTATTCCTTGAGGTATATAATTTGCAACAAGTGTAGGAATGCCTATACCGAGGTTAACATAAAAACCATCTTTTAATTCCTGTGCAATTCGTTGTGCTATTTGAAATTTATTTAGTGCCATAATAAAATAATGAGATGATATGCAAATTTACTAATGGGACAATTTGTTAACTTCGAAGCTTGGTTATATGTTACCTTCCTATATTAATTCATCAATAACATTATTCAACCACCCTTACCGTTCTCTGCTCTATCCGTTTTTCGTAATTGCTACCTTGAAAAATATGCTGTACAAAAATGCCGGGTGTATGTATAAAGTTTGGATCCAGCTCTCCATCTTCTACTAATTCTTCTACCTCTGCAATTGTTATTTTTGCAGCCATGGCCATAAGTGGATTAAAGTTTCTGGCAGTGTCTTTATAAATTAAATTACCACTGCTGTCACCCTTCCATGCTTTCACAATTGCAAAATCTGCTTCAAAAGCCACTTCCAGTAAATATTCTTTTCCATTAAATGTTCTTGTTTCTTTTCCCTCTGCAACTTCAGTTCCTACACCTGCAGGTGTAAAGATGGCTGGCATCCCATAACCTGCAGCCATGCACCTTGTAGCAAGTGTACCCTGCGGTATCAGTTCTACTTCTAACTCTCCGGATAATAATTGTCTTTCAAATTCTGCATTCTCACCCACGTAGGATGCAATCATTTTTTTTACCTGCTTTTTTTGCAGCATCAATCCAATTCCAAAATCATCAACACCTGCATTATTAGATATACAGGTTAAGTTTTTTATTCCTTTTTTTACCAAGGCTGCAATACAGTTTTCCGGAATACCGCACAAACCAAAACCACCAAGCATGATAGTTTGTCCATCAACAATTTCACTTATAGCATCTTCGGCATTGTTACTTAACTTGTTCATTTATGGGCTTTATAATTTTTTTTAATCTCATGCTTTCCCTTATCCTACCATTTCTAACGACTATGGTATCTAATATAGGTTTTAAAAGTTCTTCATGCTTCAAATAATAATTATAACTTTCGTAAAAAGCTTTTCTATCAGTTTTATTTTTGGCAAATATTTTCAGCTGTAGTTTTAAATTTTCTTTTTCAAGATTTTTTGAAGAATCTTTTGCAACAAAATCTTGGGTAAATACATCAGCTTGTGTAAGTTCCCACATTATTATTTCCATTTTATCTGGCGATAAAACTGAATGACCCTTTTGATTACAGCACAACAAAAAAAAACATAAAAAAAAACATAAAAATATTTTCATTATTTTAAAACTTCTTTGTAACTGTTTGAATTTGTCAGGTCCAGTTTGGAAAGTAATTCAGCCGCTTTGGCTTTATCCTGCGGCTGAGCTTTTGAAAAAATTCTAATTAGTTCGTTTGACTTTCCCTGAAAGAAAAACTGATTAATCATTGTATTTGGATTATCGTTATTAAAAACACCCATAAGATTTAATGTGTTCAAGATTTCCGATCTTCCGGCATTATCATCTTCATAAAATTTATCAAGCCCAAGTCTGTAATAATTGTAATAAATATCATTAATAACAGCATATCTGGTATTTAGCATATTATCAACTAACCAATATCTGTTTCGAATACCATCAAAAGCTTTCCATCCCTTGATGCCTCTTCCATCTGGTGCATTGTTAACTATATTTTGAGCTTTTAAAAACGATGCTTCTCCGCCACGAATGGCAAACGATTCATTATCAAAAGCAATGATCATATTTACATAGTAGGCAAAAATTGCTGTAAGGTTTGAAACTTGAGGGTCGTTACCTGTAACCCGATTATCATTAAATTCTAATTGTTGGAATTCAACATATTTAAAATTGATATCCTCATCTTTAAAATTAATTATAGGTGAAAGATAAGATGTATTAAATACCGGTCTGGCGGCCTGTATGGTTAATGAACCTTTGTAAATATTTGCTTCTTCTGTTGATTGAAGATTAAGGAAAAAAGTACAATCAATCTTTTCGTTTGGTGCATATGCATCCTTAGTCCATTTTCTATTGTTAAGAAAATTATTTAAAGTTGTTTGTAAAGTTTGAAATGCATTTCTGTTTATATTATTTGTAACCTGCACTGCAGATACTGTAACTCTTGCATTAAGTTCCTGTGCCTGCACACAAGAAAAAATACAAAAAGAAAGAAATATTAGAATTAATTTATTCATACCATTTTTTTTAAAATTGTATTCATTATATCGACCGCTATTGCATCTTTGCTTTTGGTTTCAAATGAAAATCTATTTTGCGCTTTATCAAAAATAGTAATTTTATTAGTGCTGTAACCAAAGCCGGCCCCTTCATCATTTAAAGAATTTAAAATTATAAAGTCAGCATTTTTATCTGTTAATTTCTTTAACGCATTATTTTCTTCATCTGTTGTTTCTAAAGCAAATCCTACTAAAATCTGTTTGTCTGTTTTTAATTGCCCAAGTTGTTTTAAGATATCCTTTGTTTTTTTTAGCTCAACAACAAAGGTGTCTTCTTCCTTCTTAATCTTTTCTTTAGATATTATGACCGGTGTATAATCAGCAACTGCCGCACACATAACTGCTATATCAGTTCCAATAAATTTACTTACGCAGGCTTCATACATTTCAAATGCCGTGGTTACTCTTACAATATTAATTTTGGCAGGAACAAGCTCAACAGATGGACCCAAAACAAGTGTAACATCAGCACCTCTGTTTTTGCATTCATTTGCAAGTGCAATTCCCATCTTGCCTGAACTTTTGTTGCCAATAAATCTTACAGGGTCAAGTGCTTCATAAGTTGGACCTGCAGATATTAAAATTTTCTTTCCTTTTAAATCCTCATTTTTTGCAAAATAATTTTCAAAAAAAACTAAAATGTTTTCAGGTTCCATCATTCTCCCCTCACCTGTTAAACCACTTGCTAATTCACCACATGTTACAGGTAGTATAGTGTTCCCAAAAGATTGAAGCAATGAAATATTTTGCTTTGTTGATGGGTGCAGCCACATATCTTCATCCATTGCAGGTGCAACAAAAATGGGGCAGGTTGCTGATAAATAAATAGCAACCAAAAGATTGTCACAAACACCATTTGCCATTTTTGCTATAGTATTACAACTTGCAGGCGCAATAAGTATTACATCAGCCCATCTTCCCAACATAACATGGTTGGCCCATATATCATCGTTATAAAGATCGTGCAGCACTTCATTTTTACTTAATGTTGAAAGTGTAAGAGCAGGTATAAACTGTGCAGCGGCTTTAGTCATTACCACTTTCACTTCCGTACCAATTTTCACAAGTAATCTCACAAGTATTGCTATTTTATATGCAGCAATACTTCCCGTAACAGCAATAAGAATTTTTTTTTCTTTAAGCATATAAACTAAAAACGACGGAAAAGACCGCCGTTTAAATTATTAATAATTCTCTGTAAAATTTTCTAAAAAAAACTTAACTAAAAAGATCTTCATCGTTTTTACGGAAGTAAACTTTATCTTCTAAAAATTCTGTAGTTGCAAGTAAAGCAGCATTTGGCATACGTTCGTAAGCACGAGATATTTCTATCTGTTCTTTATTTTCATGAACTTCTTCCAAACTGTCTGTATGACTTGCAAATTCTTCTAATTTACTATGGAGTTCTTCCTTAACGGTGATATTTATTTGATTAGCTCTTTTAGCCATAATAGCTATTGATTCATATAAATTACCTGTTTTATCTTTCATATCAGATAATTTTTTTGGCTCTACACTACTGCTC